>DASRTD010000199.1:0-14594 GCA_035656115.1 Mucilaginibacter sp. | reverse complement strand
GGAAACTCCGGCTAAGAACTATGAACTGTTAACTATGAACCGTCAAATTTTCCTTAATGTGTTCACATTTGCATGCGGCCACATAATAACACCGCTGGGCGGCTGGGTATTTTTTGACAGGAAATTAAGGTTCGTTTGCTGTGAATATTGAAGTTGCAAAAAGTTGAGGTTATCGGTAAGCACTTCTTCGATCCAGAATGTTGATTGAAAGCGTGATGGGCTTACATGGCCCTGTACGAAAGGTATGTTTGCGATACTGCCGCCGGTGTTCTCCGTGTCGACGATAATCTCTGTCACCTTGCCAATGGTTTGACCGGTTATGGCGGCGGCAAGCTGGGCGTTCATGTTGCTGGAATCAAGCCCGGGCAGTTTGTCATGCGGATAATTTTCAAGATAGCCCAGGCCCTGCACGCCTATGTCGGTGGGCACCGCGTTCAGGGCGGGAAAAACCGGTATGCCCGTTGATTCTGTATAACCGCCTAATGCAATAACTACATCGCCGTGGGGGATACTTGACTGCCTGGCAATAGTGAAAGCGGGCACTGCGCTTTCAGTTACTGGCCCGTCGGGCTGCACTTCAATGTCGCTCATGTTTAGCCACATCCCATTTTCTACGTGTAAAATACCGTTAGGGTATTTCATATCGTTAATAGTGAGTTGATACAACAGCCCGGTTATAAATTGCTGCGTGGTACCACCCCTGTTCGGCACGGGGGCAGTGATCGGCGTAAAAGTTATGGTTTCCGAGTATTGCTGGATAAGCAGCGTGAAACTGGGTTTGCCCGCGGTTTGCGACGGAACGGCGATCAGGTTCCAACCCGAACTGCCTTTCCATGTGCCTTCGAGGTCGGCCAGGGGGCCTAATTTGCTTGCTACCTGCTGCGGTGTACCGCCGAGCCTGATAAATCCTTTTGGTAATGCCGGTGTTTTTTGTTCCATGGCGTGATAATTTAAGGTTAATAATTGCCCTAAAGTTAAAGCCATGGAAATTGAAATGCAAGTGTTGAATAGGATTTATTTTGAGCTTCGGGAAGTGGTCAATGGACCATAGTCCAGGGCTAAAAAGAAATTGAGCAGATTTAGCCGTTAGACCGCGCACTTTTAAATTGATCCTCCTCCATAAACCATTCGGCCATGGACTATGTTCTATCGACCATGGTCCAACAACTAACTCACCAGCTGCCGCTGGAACCGCCGCCACCGAAGTCGCCGCCGCCAAAGCCGCCGAAGCCGCCTCCGCCGCTATCGCCTCCAAAACCACCCCCGCCGCCGCTGAAGCCGCCCCAACCACCGCTGCCGCGACCAAGCAATGCGCCGCCCAGGAACCATAGCCACGGACTTCCACCTCCGCCAATAACCTGTCCGCCGCCGCCTTTGCCACGGAATATTGCAATGAGAATAAAAATGATAATAAAGATGATAATAAAAGCGCCGCGGCCGGAAGATTGCTCTTCCCGGGCGCTATGCCGGCCAGTTCCTTTGTATTCGCCCTTCATTAGTTTTATCAGGTCGCTGGTTGCAGCATCTAAGCCCTGGTAATATGCTTTTTGCCTGAAATTGGGAACGATATCATTACGAATGATCTCGGCAGTAGCCAGGTCGGTTACATCGCCTTCGGCACCGTAACCTGTTTGTATGCTTACTTTGTGTACGTCCAGGCCAACCAGTATCAGTATACCATTGTTTTTCCCTTTCTCGCCTATTCCCCATGCACGGCCTAATTTCTGGCCAAAATCATTAGGGTCATCACCCTGCACATTGTGCAGAATAACGACAGCGATTTGAGTTGACGTGGAGTCGTTATAAGCATCCAGTTTGCTTTCAAGCATTTGTGTCTCACCCTGAGAGAGCGTGCCAGTGGAATCTAATACCAGCTGATGAGCCGGCTTCGGCGGCAGCTTTTGCGCAAAAGCCATTGAGGCTATTAGCAGCAGGCTAAGAAATATTGTTAATCTTTTTAACATGATCTTGAGTTTATTCGCCGTCCATAAAGGCAATATCGTCTGATAATTCGTTGCTATCGCCCTTATGGTGTGGGAAATATTTTTGCAGGTGTTCACCTGCTATCGCAAGACCGGTAACAATGCCTTCAACCAGGTTTCCAGCCTTGAAATGTTCCAGCATGTCGTCTTTAACATCATCCCAAAAATTTGCCGGTACCTTTTTATTGATGCCGCCATCGCCGATGATGGCAAATTTTTTGTCGTTAACGGCCACATAGATCAGCACGCCGTTACGCAGCTTGGTTTTGTGCATATCCAACTGGTGGAAATACTTCGCTGCGCGGTCGAGAACATCTTCGCTGCAGGTTTTTTCGATGCAAACGCGCAACTGACCCGAAGTATGCTTTTCCGCATCTTCAATCGCAGCATGGATGCGTCCTTGTTCTTCATCATTAAATATGGCCATGGTAATCAATTAGTGAATTAGTGAATTAGTGAGTTAGCGGATTAGTGAGTTGTTGAATTATTGAGTTTTTCAACATCAGTTAGTGACTTTTATTTCAATCACTAATTCACTAACTCACTAATTCACTAATTAAAAAGAAACTTTCGGCGCATTTTGCGCCCCGGCTTCGGCTTCAAAACTGCCTTTCACTGCATAACCGTCGTTTTTAGCAACAATACTTGCAGGCCACGAGCGGATAAAAGTATTATAATCCTGAACGGACGTGTTGAAATCCATCCTCGCTACAGAGATCCGGTTTTCGGTGCCTTCCAGTTCAGCCTGCAGGTCGCTGAAATTCTGATTCGCTTTCAGGTCCGGGTAACGTTCGGATGCAACAAGCAAACGGCCCAAAGCGGTGCTTAATTGCCCCTGGGCGGCCTGGTATTTTTGAATAGTTGCCGGATCAAGTTTAGTTGGATCAACCTGGATAGATGTTGCCCTTGCGCGTGCGTCGGTCACTTCAACCAGCGTGCTTTTTTCGAAATTGGCGACACCTTTTACGGTGGCTACCAGGTTAGGGATCAGATCAGCCCGTCGTTGGTATTGCGATTGCACGGCGCCCCATTTGGCTTTGACAGCTTCATCTTTTGCGACGATACTATTGTTTAAGTTCTTGCCGTAAATGAAGATGATAAGCGATATGACGCCGGCAACGACGACAACGCCCAATACTATAAATAACCATTTCATGATTTTTCCTAATTAATTTATTGTGAGTGTGAATTTACAACTTAGATTGCAATATGCATACCATTGTTACAAATATGCCATTGTGTCTGAACACGATGTATAAGATTAAAAAGATTACAAGATTGACCTGGGTAAGTAGCACGGCTTTTCATACTGTAGCTATTTTAATCCTGCAAATCTTTTTAATCTTATAAATCGTGTTAATTTGGCGCTTTATTTATTACATCCGCTCAATGAAGAAAATACTGACCGCCCTTTTTAGCTGTACCGTTTTTATCGCGGTAGCGCAAACCAATTCAAACGACAATTTGGTTCAATATGTAAAGCCCATCATCGGCACCCAGCGCATGGGGCATGTATTTCCGGGCGCAACAGTTCCCTTTGGAATGGTGCAGCTTAGCCCTGAGACGGATACCGTAAGCTACGATTTGAATGGCCATTATAACCCGGATGTTTATAAATACTGCGCCGGGTATCAATATGACGATAAAACCATTGTGGGCTTTAGCCATACCCATTTCAGCGGTACGGGCCATTCGGATTTAGGCGATTTTTTGATCATGCCGACTGTCGGCCCGTTGAAGCTAAATCCTGGTACGGCTGATAAACCCGGCAGTGGCTACCGGTCGGCTTTCTCACATGATAATGAAATTAGCGAAGCCAATTATTACCGCGTAAAGCTGGACGCCTACAATATTTTGGCGGAGATGACCACAACCACCCGCGTAGGCTTCCACCAATATACTTTCCCAAAATCGGATAACGCGCATATTATACTTGACCTGATGGCCGGCATTTACAATTACCCGGATAAAAATGTGTGGGTGTACATGCGCAGGGTGAATGATAGCACCGTTGCGGGTTATCGCATCACCAACGGCTGGGCGCGTACCCGCACCCTTTATTTTGCCATGACCTTTAATAAGCCATTTATACAGATGGGCTATAAAAATTTTTCGAAGCGGGAGGTTTACGGCGGCTTTTGGGGCAAGTTTAACCGGGAAAAGAACTTTCCGGAGATAGCAGGCCGGCAGATGCGCACCTGGTTTGATTTTAAGACGATGGAAGGCGAAAAGATAAAGATCAAATTCGCGATCTCGCCGGTAAGTATCGATGGCGCGCTGAACAATATGCAAACTGAACTACCTGGTTGGGATTTTGAGAAAGTGAAAAATGATGGGCAGCAACAATGGGAGAAAGAACTGCACAAAATCGTAATAGAAGGCAGCAAGGCCGATAAAGAGAATTTTTATACGTCGATGTACCATGCCATGATCAACCCGACGGTTTACATGGATGCCGATGGAAAATATAAAGGGCTTGACCAGCAGGTACACCAGGCTGATGGGTTTACCAATTATACCACGTTTTCGCTTTGGGATACACACCGTGCGCTGCATCCCCTGTTTAACATCATTGAGCCTGACAGAAATGCCGATATGATCAAAAGCATGCTGGCCCACTTTAACCAAAGTCCTGAGCACATGCTGCCGATATGGGTCAACTCGGCCAATGAGAACTGGTGCATGAGCGGCTACCACAGCGTATCCGTGATTGCCGATGCTGTGGTGAAGGGTAATGCCCCGTTTAATGCCAATAAGGCTTTGGATGCCGCTGTCACCACGGCCAACCACCGCGATTATGAAGGGATTGGATATTTTAATGATATGGGCTACATTCCGGATGAAAAGGATGATAACTCTGTTTCGTCAACACTGGAATATGCTTATGACGATTGGTGCATTGCCCAAATGGCCAAAAAGCTAAACAGGACGGACGTTTATGATACCTTCATCAAACGCTCAGCAAACTGGCGGAATGTATACGACCCTAAAAGCGGCTTTATGCATCCAAAACTGGGTGATGGCACTTTCCGTAAGACAAAATTTGACCCGTTTACCACCATCGGGATGGGCTTTATCGAGGGCAACGCCTGGAATTACACGCTTTATGTGCCCCATGATGTGCCCGGGTTGATGCAGGCGATGGGCGAAAAACGGTTTATCGTTTACATCGATAGCCTGTTCAGCTATGACCTGCCGGATAAATATTTTACCGAAACCGAGGACATTACCAAAGATGGCATCATCGGCAACTATGTACATGGTAACGAGCCCTCGCACCAGATCGCTTACCTGTACGACTGGACCAGCCAGCCCTGGAAAACGCAAGAAAAGGTGCGGATGATATTGCCGAAGATGTATAAAAACACCCCCGATGGTTTAGGCGGCAATGACGATACCGGCCAGATGAGTGCATGGTACATTTTTAGCGCCATGGGCTTTTACCCGGTTGCGCCGGGATCAGATCAATACGCCATCGGCAGTCCGACCGTTTACCATGCGGTGATCAATTTAGAAAATGGTAAAAGCTTCAACATAAATGCAAAAAATCAAAGCGACAAGAACGTCTACGTGCAAAAGATACTGCTAAATGGCAAGCCGCTGAATGGGTATTTTATCAGTCATGCGGATATTATGGACGGCGGGGAGATAACTTTTGTGATGGGGGCTAAACATAAATAGTTGAAAAAATATTGCGCCCAGCACGAGCGTTTGTCCGCTTAACTATATGTATTATATTAGCTTTTGTAGCGATTCGATATTTATTTGCGTAATTGCTCTAAATCCCTGCTTATGAAATATATCTATTTTATGATTGCCATTTGCTTATTATTGGTGATTACCGCCTGTAAAAAGACAATTTCGGGCGGATCATTGGCACCACTGACGCCAAGTATTAAGGCAAATTGGGGCATTGTAGTTGATTCCACAACCAATTCATTAGGTAACGTCCTGGTCACGAACGTTTATACAGGTGTGCCGGGTGATTATTTTGACTTAAGAAGCGATGGCAAGTGCTATGTTAAAGAAGGCAGCGTATATGATACCCTGTATTACCAGGTGTTAACAAATACAACTATCAATCTGCCAGGACACGGTTTTAACGAGGATAACAGTCCCAGCCATATCATCACCCTGACGGCACATAACGCGACGATAATTTGTGCTGTTTTACTTACACCCGACGGCGCAGTTTTTAGGAAAATATATTTGCAACGATAAACCAAAAACGACATTTTGGATGATTTACGCGCCTATTGAGCGTTTAAACAGATCAACCTGCATTCTTAAAAAACCAAAGCCGACAACCATGAGACCAAAAAACTTACTGATTGCGATCATATTATTTTCTGCAATAACTGCTTGCAAGAAGCCCGGGTGTGACCCCGGAAACATGAACGGTCCGATGTCGCTGGCCGGTAAATGGCAGCTTGTACAGGATAGCATCTCGAATTCATGGCTAAAAACCTCTGCGGTTACTACAAATTATATCGGGGTTGCCGGGGATTATTTTGATTTCAGGAGCGACGGTTTTTGTTATACCAAAGAGGGCGACGCGTATGATACACTGGCCTACAAACAGGTTTCGCAAAAAAGTATTATCCTTCAAAATTTCGGGCTGGTGGTCAATGGCGCCACCGAAGCAAGCGTTGTTACCCAAACCGGCACTACCGCCAATATTACCACGCAAAATATCCTTAGCCCGGCAGGGACGATTTTCAGAGAGGTGAATTTGAAAAGATAGCGCCTTGTTTACCCTGTCAAATAAATGATTTTATGTAGCATTTTCATTGTTGGATACGTATGTATTTTTAACAAGCTGCACAATGATGAAACGAAACGATTTGCCCGTAGTGTTTCTCGTTTTTGTAATACTGGCCGGCTGCAAGAAAGGGAATGAAGGTACCCCCCCAAGTATCGTTGCCAAATGGGATTTGGTAAACGATTCGGCTGTTTATCACAATACGCCCGAAGGCTTTACAACCAATTATAAAGGGCAACCCGGCGATTATTTTGATTTCAGGGATGATGGGAAATGTTACACCAAAGAATGCAAAGTTTATGACACGCTATCCTATCACCTGATTACCGATACAACGGCGGTTATCCAGGGATTTGGTATAAATATCGATAACCCCAATTATTATAGTTTGATCAAGCCGCTTACCTACCATAATGCCACGATCACCAGTCCCGACCTGCTTGTGCCGGGCGTCGCAGGAACGGGGAGCCACCGGATAGTAAATCTGCGCAGATAAATTATCAGCCATGCGGATCTTATGAAATGTCGCGTTTGTGGTGGGCACAAAAAAGTAGAGACGCAATATTTTGCGTCTCCCGATATATGTAGAGTTGAAGTAAGTTTAATGATTGGCTTATCCCGCCATATAGCAAACCTCGCTGGCAGTAAGCCTGTTTACCATGTCTTTTAAGATAACCCTTGCGCGGCAAAGATTTGTCCGCGACAGCAATTCGGTTATACCCAATTTGGCGCCGATCTCCTGGTGCGAGTAACCCTCGATCGCATACAGGTTAAATACCGAGCGGTACATTTGTGGCAGCTTCTGCACCATTTTCAGCAGATCTTTTGCTTCAAGGTCGTTAGCATTATAGCCGTTACTGAATGATTCATTGTCTTCAGCAAAATCGTCAACCAATACCATCGGCCTTTGCTTGCGGTAACGCGAGATGGCGCAATGCACCATAATGCGGCGTATCCAGCCCTCCAGGTTCCCCTCGCCGCGGTATTTATGCACGTTGTTGAACATTTTTATAAAGCCTTCCTGTAAAATATCCTGGGCCTCGTCCCTGTCATGGGCGTAGCGCATACAAACTGCCAGCATCCTGGGCGCCAGGGTGCGGTACAAAAGTTCCTGCTGCTTACGGTCGTTTTTTAAGCAGCCTTCCCACATTTCAGCTAATCGTATGTCGGTGGTCATCATCGTGTGTTTTGTTTGGTTAGACCATGCCAATATTGATACCCTTATTTTAAGTAATTGATTATCAATAAAATGATTTTTGACGATACTACGAAAGTGTTCGTTTTCGTACGGTTGCTGACTCGAAGGCGGACGATTTGGGCAGTTTTTCTACTAATTGATTAGTATTTTGATTTGAATGGATGAGGTGAGCCAGCGGAAACTGCTTCACTTCGGTTGTTTTTGGCCGGGAAAGAGTCAAAAAAATTGTTAAAAAATGTTAAATCGATTTTAGGGGACAATGTGCGCAAGTATAAATGCCATTACGCCCAAATCTGATGGAAGAAAGTTCGGACAAATCGGGGCATCTGCAATAAAAACTATCGTTAAATTTTATTTGTGGCGTTCATTATGATGTTCAAAAATGAACGCTTTTCGACCTTCAGAAAAATTTTTCGATGCCGTTTGTACCCGTATCGAATGCGTTTGAAGGTGTTTCGTGAGCGTTTCGATGGACGTTTGAAGGCCTTAAATTGACACGAATTTCACAAATGGTGTCGAATTACACGAACGATTAGGGTCGATGAAGTGGATTCGAAAGTCTAAAACCATCCACGATTATTGCCCCAAAGTGTCGACTTTTGCCAGGAAAAAGCGTTTATCCGGTGTTCATTTTCCGTTCAAAAAATGAACGCTTTTTGGCGGGAAATTTTATCCACCGCTTTTGATAAAATTACATAAGTGTCTTATTATTAATTAAATATAAAAATTTCTACTTAACATAATAGTGTTCAAAATGTTCAATTTTCAACACAGTTGAACACTTGAACACCGCAAAATTTTGTTTCGATATTAGTTACCTTTGCCCTATCCGGGATAAAAACCCGGCAACACATGGTTAAAGAAATTGAAATTGTTTGCCAGCCAGGCCAACAGGAGGATGAGGTCATATTAAAAAAGCTCTCGGCCTCTGCACTAAATATCTCCCCTCAAAAGATATCAGCAATAAAAATTCTTAAACGCTCCATTGATGCGCGCGGCCGAAAGGTGGTTTACCGCATGCAGGTGCAGGTATTCGTTGACGAAGTTTACGTGCCGGAGACGTTTATCATAAACTATCCAGACGTAAAGACCGCTAAGCCGGTGATCATCATCGGCGCCGGGCCGGCAGGACTGTTTGCAGCTTTAAGGTGTATTGAACTCGGTTTAAAGCCAATCATTTTAGAGCGCGGCAAAGACGTTAAACGCCGCCGCCGCGACCTTGCCAATATCAACAAGCAAGGGCTGGTGAACCCCGAGTCGAACTATTGTTTTGGCGAGGGCGGCGCCGGCACTTATTCAGACGGCAAGCTATACACCCGTTCAACTAAGCGCGGGGATGTGAACGCCATGCTAAAAACTTTTGTTACTCATGGCGCGACCGACGATATCCTGGTAGACGCCCGCCCGCATATCGGTACTAATAAATTACCGCAGATCATTACCTCCATAAAAGACAGTATCCTGAATGCCGGCGGTGAAGTTCATTTTGATGCTAAAGTAACCGCCTTATTGGTTGAATTTGGCAAGATAAAAGGTATACAGCTTGTATCCGGCGAAAAGATTCCGGCCGATGCAGTTATACTGGCGACAGGTCATTCGGCGCGGGATATTTTCGAAATGCTGCACCGTCAAAATATCCGTGTCGAGCCCAAACCCTTTGCCCTGGGCGTTCGTATCGAACACCCGCAGGAGATCATCGACCAGGCTCAATACCATTGCGAGCATCGCGGCCCTGATCTGCCGCCATCATACTATAATTTGGTTGAGCAAGTTGAGGACCGGGGTGTGTTTTCATTCTGTATGTGCCCCGGCGGTATAATAGCCCCATGTGCAACGGATTTGGAAGAAATTGTGGTAAACGGCTGGAGTCCGTCAAAAAGGAATAACCCTTTTGCTAATTCGGGTACGGTGGTGCAAGTTAACCTGGAAGATGTTGCCGGCGGCGATGACCCGCTAAAAATGCTTCGTTTTCAGCAGGAAATCGAGCAGCTGGCTTTTAAAGCGGGCGGCGGCAAACTGGTTGCACCGGGGCAAAGGATGATCGATTTTGTAGAGAACCGGCTGTCTGCCAATTTGCCGGTGAATTCCTATCTTCCGGGCACAAAAAGTATTGAGTTGAAGGAAATATTGCCCGCCGGCATCAACGAGCGCCTACGGAAGGCATTGCCGGTGTTTGGGCGTAAGATGAAGGGGTATTATACCAACGAGGCGATTTTGGTTGGGGTGGAATCGCGTACGTCATCTCCGGTTAAAATACCGCGTGATAAGGAAACTTTGCAGCATCCGCAGGTAGTTGGCTTGTTTCCATGCGGCGAAGGTGCGGGGTATGCTGGTGGAATCATCTCGGCGGCGATTGACGGCATCAATTGCGCAACGGCAGTAAAAAATCTATTATCATGAGCATAGCTGAAAAACTTTCACAGGAACTGGAAAACGTTTTGCAGGGCGACCCCTGGTATGGTTCATCTGTTTACACTATATTGGAGCAGGTTACCTTTGAAACGGCCTTTGAAAAGCCGCCCGGATCGGTGCATAACATCGCGGGCATCGTTTTGCACATGCTGTCGTGGACTGAAGAAGTGCTTGACCGCATGAACGGCATGACCGCAGGCCTGCCTTCCAGCGGGGACTGGCCCGACCCCGGCATACCCACCGAAGAAAAATGGCAGAACTATGTCAATGACCTCAAGCTCGTCAACGTAAATTTGCTGGCAGCTATCGGCAACTTTCCGGATGATGAATGGGACGTGCCATTTCCCGACGAAAGGGACCGCGAGTTAGGTACAGGCGTCAGCTTTGAGGAATTGGTACAAGGATTGATACAGCATCATATCTATCATTCGGGACAGATAGCGATTTTAACGAGGATAATTAATGGCTGATAAAAAGACTTTGGTTTTAGGCGCGACGCCGAACACTTCTCGCTACGCAAACCTTGCCGCAAACCGGCTGGCGCGGAGCGGGCATAGTATAGTGAATGTTGGATTGAAAAGCGGCGAGGTGGCCGGTGTGCCCATCGAAAAGCCGGAAACCATTCATGACGATATCGACACCATCACCCTATATGTCGGCCCGCAGCACCAGGAAGAACTGTACAGTTACATCCTGCAAACCAAACCCAAACGCATCATCTTCAACCCGGGCACGGAAAATTCTGAACTCCGCCGCATGGCTGCCGAGCAGGGCATCGAAACGGAATATGCCTGTACGCTGGTACTGCTTTCGATCGGGCAGTATTAGCGCGTGTTGCAGTGAGACAGTGTCAGAAGTGAAACGCTGAAACACTCCCGGTTGAAAATCAGTTAGTTATGCAAAATTATGAAACACTTTGCAACACTGACAGATTTTTGTCAGTAGAAAACAAGGATTTTGACTGTTTTTCAGCGTATTAAAAAAAGCGCCTGATGGCCCTTTCAGGATTGGCGCTTCAATGCCGCGCAAATTTCCTTCACCGATTCGCTCACTGGCTTAAACTCAGTACCAATAGCTTTTTTGATCTTTGAGTTATCATAATCGCGTATTATCGATGCCGATTGAGCCGATACTTTATCAATTGCCGGGCTGCTCCCGGTCAACCATGCCCAAAACCTTGCGCCGCGCCAGGCGATGCCCAGCATCCATGGGCTGGCATAAATCGACGGCGGCTTAATTCCAAACCCTTCCGCAATTTCGGCAGTGATTTGCCTGAAAGTGCAGTTTTCGGCGCTGATGATAAAACGTTCGGCGGTAATATCGCTGTTCATCAGCCCGATCATGCATTTGGCCACATCCTGTGCGTCAACAAAACCGCAGCTGCCTGACGTATAGTATTTGAGGCCTTTGCGAACAGTTTCAAAAAGTTGCCCGCTGCCATTGGTGCCCGCATTGGCGCCGATAATGATGGCAGGATTAACGATAACCGCGTCCATGCCCTCCGCAATGCCCCGCCACACTTCCATCTCGCTTTCCAGTTTCGAAAGCGCATAGCCGTCCGTTTCAATCGCCTGGTCAAGGTGGTGGTTTTCGGTGATCAGGTCGCCGGGCTTGGCCAGGCCGATGGCGGCAACCGAACTGGTATGCACCAGCCTGACATGGTTTAGCCCGCACAAATTCACCAGGTTGGCTGTCCCGGTAACATTCTCCCGGATCATGCTGGCTTTGTCGGCTTGTTTCAGCGATACCCACGCGGCGCAATGGTAAACCTGGCCGACCCCGTCGAGCGCACTTTCCAGCGCAAAAACATCCATCAGCTCGGCCTCAACCCATTCTATTTGCCTGGCGTAAGGTTTTAGAATTTCAGGGATCACCGAGGTGGACCGTTTCGTACAGCGAATGGTCAAGCCCTCGCTAACCAGCTGCAAAGCCAGTTCCGAACCCAAAAAACCTGTTGCGCCGGTGATTAATATCATTTTTCTGATGAGCAGATTGCTGATGTGCAAATGTGCAAATATTCAAATGTGCAGATATGCAGATGTGCAAATGTGCAGATTTAATCTGAACTGAGTAAAAGGATTTGGACAATCACTGTTTAATTCGATCTTCAAAGAAACAAATACGTTCCATTGCCGCATTCATCAAAAAATCTGCACATTTGCACATTCGCACGTTAACATGTCTTTATCCGATTTCTTTGCACCCGTCGATGCCGGCAAGATCATCCCTAAAAAAGGGTATTATACCAGCCAGTTGGGCAGCAAGATCGAATATTTTTCAAATGATTTCCCCGGTTTCGAAGACAAGATCGACATTGCGATCATTGGCGTACAGGAAGACCGCAACGCGGTCAACAACTCCGGCTGCGCGCTGGGGCCCGACTACATCCGCGAAAAGCTGTACCAGCTAAACGAAGGAAATTATAACACCAAAATCGTCGACCTGGGCAATATACGCCAGGGATCCACGGTGACCGACACTTATATTGCGCTAAAAACCGTTGTGAATGAGCTGATAAAAAAGGACATTATACCGGTGATCATCGGTGGGGGACAAGATCTCACCTACGCACAATACATGGCTTACGAAACGCTGGAGCAAAAGGTGGACCTGGTGATCATCGACCCGAAATTTGACCTGGAGGACGATGATATGGACGCCGACAGCATAGCCACCACTTCCGAATCATATCTTAACAAAATATTCCTGCATCAGCCAAACTTCCTTTTTAATTACAGTAACCTGGGTTATCAAACCTATTATACCAGCCAGGAAAGCCTGAGGGTGATGGACAAACTTTATTTTGATGTGCATAGGGTAGGCGAGTTAACGGGCAATATACCCGTTGTTGAGCCTATTATCCGCAACGCCACAATGGTGAGTTTTGATATCGGCGCCATTCGGTCATCGGATGCTGCAGGAAATGCAAACGCTAACCCCAACGGTTTCTTTGGCAGCGAGGCCTGCCAGATAGCCCGCTATGCCGGTTTTAATGATAAATTAAGCTCCATTGGCTTTTACGAGTTTAACCCGGCTTACGATAATAACGGGCAAACGGCGTCGCTGCTGGCGCAGATGATATGGTATTTTATCGACGGCGTATACAACCGTAAAAAAGATTTTCCGCTAAGCCCGAAATCGCAATACCTCATTTATAAAACCAGCCTGAAGCACGACGACCATGAACTGGTGTTTGTAAAAAGCAAAAAGTCGGACAGGTGGTGGATGCAGGTGCCTTACCCGGCGGGCGGTTCCAAAAACGAACGGTTTCACCTGGTGCCCTGCCAATATGACGATTATAAGACAGCCGTTTCGGGCGAAATGCCTGATCTTTGGTGGCGCACATTTCAAAAATTAAATTAATAGCACAATTCCCACGCAGTTTAAACGTTACCATAGCTTTGTGCAACAGAAACAGATGAAGAGATTATTTTTATTACTGATAGCCGCTTTACCTGCAGCCGTACTTGCGCAGGACCCGCAAACTTTCGCGCTAAAAGGAAAAATAGGCACCTTAAATACGCCGGCAAAAGCGTACCTGAAATACCAGGTGGGCTCGAATGTGATGATTGATTCGGCCGCCATTAACAATGGCAGCTTCGTTATCAACGGCCGCATTTTAAATCCTACCTCCGCGTCACTGCTTATCGACCATAAAGGCGCCGGGCTGGAAAGAGTGGACAGCACTGCGGATGTCTTGAATTTTTATTTGGAAAAGGGAGAAATTATCTTAACCAGCCCCGATTCGGCAAAAAAAGCGCAAGTTTCCGGTTCAAAATTAAACGACGACAGCAAAAGGCTGATCGCCCAGCTTAAGCCAATAGTGGATAAAGCGCAGGGCCTGGCGGACGAGCGGAGACATGCTACCCTCCAGCAGCAAAACTCTGCTGATTTTCAAAACGCCATGCAGCAGCGCTATAAACAGCTGCAAATTGAGCAGAAAGCGGCAATTAAGATATTTATTTTATCAAACCCAAACAGCTATCTGAGCTTTATAGCGCTATACGACGTTGGCGGACCGTCCCCAAACCCGGATGAGTTGGACTCGCTGCTCAATTCGCTTTCGCCCGAGATAAAAAATACGGAGCAAGCCCGGCTGTTCAAAAAAAGCCTCGACGAACTGAGGACGACCGGCATTGGCGCCACAGCACCCGATTTCACCCAAAATGATGTGAACGGCGTGCCTGTAAAGCTTTCGTCCTTCAGGGGGAAATATGTACTGCTCGATTTTTGGGCCTCG
>DASRTD010000198.1:0-3670 GCA_035656115.1 Mucilaginibacter sp. | reverse complement strand
CAGTAAGGTGATCGATTGTGTCTCTTTCAGTTTCCCGCTGTTATAGTCAAAAACATGCACCGCCGAACCCATTTCGGTAACCAGGTAAATATGTTTTTTATCATTGGAGAAAACGATATGCCGTGGGCCTTCACCCTCGGTTACGCTCACAAATGGTTCCTTTGCCGGGCTTAATGGCTGTGGGTCCGCAGAATGGTAGCGCATCACATTCAGTTTATCAGTACCTAAATCGGTATATAAAAGATATTTTTCATCAGGCGAGAGCATAGCAATATGCACATGCGGGCCTTCCTGCCGTTCCTTATTAACGCCTGTCCCCTGGTCCTGTATCAATTGCGAAACCGGGCTGAGCGAGCCGTCGGCTTTAACCGGCAAAACAGCCAGGCTTCCGCTGCTGTAATTAGCCACAAATACATTCTTTTTGTCTTTATCTATCGAAACAAAACAGGGATCGGCGCCCGATGAAGATTGTCTGTTAATAAATACCAGCTTTCCCTGTTTGGGGTCGAAGGTAAATGAACTTACCCCGCCATTTTTGCCATCCTCATTTACCGCATACACGTGCTTATCGTCACTGGTAACACACAGGTACGATGGATTGCTCACATCGTCCACCTCATTCAAATAAGCCACCTTACCTGTTTCGGCATAAAAACGGTAAACGTAAATACCTTTGCTTGTGCCTTTGGTGTAAGTGCCAATGAGCAGATCGAACGTTGTCGGAGCTGCTTTTTTATGCTGAGCATAAACCAGCACCGGAAGCGCAAGCGAAATAATAAGCAGGAATTTTTTCATTGCAGGGTATATTGGGCCCGCAAGATAGCATTTTTAAGATAAAAGGTTAAAGGCGGAAGGTAAAAGGTTTTTTACCGAATGATTTAAAAGCTTTAACTTTCCCCCTAAATTAGGTGCTTGAGCTGTATCACTTCCTGTTCATCCAGGTAGCGCCAACGGCCGCGGGGGAGGTCTTTTTTAGTGAGGTTGGCGTACACTACTCTGTCCAGCTTTACCACTTCGTAGCCCAAATGTTCGAAAATACGCCGAACGACACGGTTTTTGCCGCTGTGTATCTGTATGCCCACCTCGCGCTTGGTAGCACCTGCGACGTAGGATACGGCATCAGGTTTTATAATTCCGTCTTCCAGTTCAAGGCCGAACGCGATCTTGTTCAGGTCGCCCTGGGTAAGACTTTTGTTTAATTCAACCTGGTACAGTTTAACAATGCTATTGCGTGGATGCGACAGCTTATCAGCCAAATCGCCGTCATTAGTCATCAGCAACAGGCCGGTGGTATTACGGTCAAGGCGCCCGATGGGGTATATCCGCTCTCTGCTGGCTTTTTCAACCAGGTGCATAACAGTGCGGCGTTCCTGGGGATCCTCGGTGGTGGTAATGTAGTCTTTGGGTTTGTTTAGCAACACATATACCATTTTTTCCCTCTTCAAGGTTTCGCCATTGTAGCGAATAACATCTTTGTGTGGATCAACTTTGTGACCGAGTTCCGAGACTACTTCGCCATTTACCGACACAACGCCTGCAGTGATCAATTCATCAGCCTTACGGCGCGAACAAATGCCGGCGTTTGAAATATACCGGTTAAGCCTGATAAGGCCGTCATCCTCCGGCTCAGCGGGCTTCTTTCGACCGCGCATTATTTTACCGGCTGGTTGCGTATCCTTAGGCCGTTCCTTTGTAACAAAGTTTCTGCTGGTATCGCGTTTTTTGAAGCCGCGATCTTCAGTTACCGGGCCTTTGCTAAAGCTTCTTTTAGGCTTGTCATCCCCGGCAAAAGATGACGATGATGATTTACCACGCGATGCAAATGGCTTTTTTGCGCCGGCAGCTTCGCCGCCACGATTATCACTATCAAAACTCTTGCGCGGCCGCTCATCATTATCGGCAGGCCTTCCGGTATATGGCCGGCGCTTGGGCGAGAATGATTTTTTATCGCCCGCCGAATCAGCACCTGTCTTGCGGCCGTAGCCCTCACGACGGTTGTCGCTATCGGCAACACGGCCGCTATATGGCCTGGCTTTTGGCGAGAACGATTTCTTGCTATCTCCGCTGCGAAAGCTGCTGGCCGGTTTGTCGCTTTTATCTGCCGCGCCCTGGTATGGCTTTCTCTCGCCCGAAAAAGGTCGTTTTTCTCCCGTGGCATCATTGCCATATTTTCGGGATGGCCGGTTGCTCCCGGGTCGGTCGGTGTCCTTTGCGAAATTTCCTTTGGATGAAGGTGATCTTTTTGGCCTGTCGCCAGCATTTGATGTGCGGTTTGATGATCTTCCTGATTGGTCGTTGCGACTGCCTCCTGGTCTTTTAAATACCATATGTTTTAATTTAGCGCTTTCTCAGCGTGAGGGGTCAAAGTTACGGTTTTTAGGGGTATAATTCTAATTTTTTTACATCGTTCAAAAACGCTGTTTAAAGCCTCTAAAGGCATATTTTGAACCAAAAACCGATAATTTAAAAAGTATCAAAAAGCTAAGTATTTGATAATCTGACCTGTATATTTTACCTTTGCGGCGCATTCTAACAAATGTTATGGATTTGATAAAAAAAGAAATGACTAAAAAACACTTAATTACGTGCTCCGTAATGGCAGTGCTGGTTATCATTTCAACATTAAACATTTGCAGCGTGCCGGCCAGTTCAATTGCTGTCGAGCCGGGAAACAAGCCGGTTGAAAAGACTTCTGTGGCCGTGTTTACATCGCCTAAATTTGTTCTCAGAAATGTCCTGGCGGCCGAGGAGTTCAGTTTCGCAAACGAAATGCTCCCCACAAATGACGCTTTTGTAAAACGCAGGTTAGAGCGGTCGCTGCAAAAACACGATTTTAAAAATGTTGGTTCGAATATCCTTCAAAGCAAGGCCCTGCAATTGTTCCCGATCATTGAGCCCATCCTGAAGGCTTATGGTATTCCGGACGACTTTAAGTATGTGCCGTTGGTGGAATCAGGATTTGGCGAAGGCGCTTCGCCAAAAGGCGCGAAGGGGCTGTGGCAATTTATGCCGGGTACAGCACGCACTTATGGCCTGAAAGTGGGTAATGATATTGACGAGCGCATGAGCGTTCGCAAATCAACTATAGCGGCGTGTAAGTATATCCGATCGCTTTACAGCGAATTTAATAGCTGGACGCTCGCTGCCGCCGCCTATAACAACGGCGAGATAAAACTGGAGCATGCTATAAACCACCAAAGCGAGGATAATTACTTCCTGATGCACCTGAACAGCGAAACGGGAGCCTACGTTTATAACCTGGTTGCCATGAAACAGATCATCAGTAAGCCCGAAAAATATGGGTATAAGCCCTATTTAAAACCAGGGGAACTGTTCGCCATTAATTAGGCAGTTTTACCATTTTGAGGTAAAAAATAATATTACGGAGCACTCAAAGGCCGGTTTTCCAGGATGGAAGGCCGGCCTTTTTACGTATATTTGCGTGGTTGATTGAGTTAAAGAAATCCTAACCTAATCAACTCAATCCAACTCAATCAACCCAATCAACACGAGGATGAATCACAAATGATAGACAAAACCATCGATCTTGGCGAGCAAAAGGAAGTAGAAGTTTATGGGGCCAGGGTGCACAATTTAAAAAATATCGATGTTTCATTTCCGCGCAATAAGCTGGTGGTGATCACAGGCCTGAGCGGCAGCGGGAAATCGT
>DASRTD010000197.1:0-15970 GCA_035656115.1 Mucilaginibacter sp. | reverse complement strand
GCCGCCCAGGGCCAGGGTTAACGGCCTTGTTTATTTGCTCTATTTCCTGGTGGCCATTTATTCCCAGGTGCTTATCGGCCAAAAGCATGTTGCAGCCGGCAATGTGGTTACTATGGTATCCTTAGTGCTTTATTTTGCGCTCGCGCTGCTATTCTATTACCTGTTTAAGCCGGTGAACAGGTATGTCTCGTTTATCGCTGCGTTCGTCAGCATTGCAGGATGCATTATTGGTGCAATAGCCGTCTATTATCTCCCTGCATCCAAAATCAGCCCGCTTATATTTTTCGCGCCTTATTGCCTGCTCATTGGCTACCTCATTTACAAGTCGGCCTTCCTGCCCCATATTTTGGGTGTGCTGATGCTATTGGCGGGCGTGGGTTGGCTGGTTTATATGTCGCCGCTGGAAAAACAACTGGTAACCTATATTGAGGGCCTCGGTATCCTGGCCGAAGCAGCGCTGATGCTTTGGCTCGTGATAATGGGCGTAAACGTTCAGCGATGGAAAGAGCAGGCCGGTGCAAGCCGCAGCACAGGTGAATAAATGTTGCAGCGAATAGCAATCTCCGTTCTTATCATACTGGCCTGGTCAAGTGCCCCACTTGACTGGCAACAAATTTGACCGTCAATGCTCGGTCCAATTTAACAAGGTTAGTTGGGGTACGTCCAAATCGCCCCGTTGGCAGCTACTGGTTAGCCATAACGGTTACCGCACAACCTCACAACATTTTTACACAACATGTCTGCCAAACCACATCATAAACATCGCTTTAAAACCTAATTCCGTCTATGTTTGTGTACCGTTTATCTATTGAGTTTTAGATAACGGCCTCTTGTAGCTTAATTAGTATGGCGCATTCCGTGTGGAGGGCGCCAACCATTCAAACCAATTAACCTGTATGCTATGAACCGTACTCAACTAATGAAGATCGCTGCCCTATTTTTGCTTTGCCTTGGGGTGCAAAGCTATGTGAGGGCACAAAGCGCGCCGCAGCTGGGCAAAGCCTCCGTTAAGGCCGTGATTGCGGCAATGACGCTGGAAGAAAAAGCAAAACTGCTGGTGGGCGCCGGCCGGGGATTCGCTCCTCCGCCTGCGCAAACGCCGGCCAAAAAGGATAGCGCCGCGAAAACGACCACATCGCCGCAGGGGCCAATGATCGGTCAAACGGACCAAAAGGTTCCGGGCGCTGCGGGGGTTACCTATGCCATACCGCGTTTGGGTATCCCGGCGATGGTACTTTCGGACGGGCCGGCGGGAGTGAGGATCAGCCCCATCCGCAAGGGCGACAGCTCCAAAACCTATTATGCTACGGCGTTCCCGGTGGGCACGCTGCTGGCCAGCAGCTGGGACGTCGACCTGGTAAAACAGGTGGGCATAACCTTTGGCGGCGAGGTGCACGAATACGGCATCGATATATTGCTGGCGCCGGGCATGAACATACACCGCAACCCTTTGGGCGGGCGCAATTTTGAGTATTACTCGGAAGACCCGCTTGTGGCCGGCAAAATGGCTGCCGCTATTGTGGAGGGCATACAAAGCGATGGCGTGGGCACCAGCATAAAACACTTTACGGCCAATAATCAGGAAACGCACCGCAATACCGTGAACACGATAGTGAGCGAGCGGGCGATGCGCGAGATTTACCTGCGCGGCTTCGAGATTGCCGTGAAGGAGGCCCAGCCCTGGACGGTGATGACCAGCTATAATAAGCTGAACGGCACTTATACCAGTGAGCGGGAAGACCTGGTGACAACCATTTTGCGCAAAGAATGGGGCTTTAAAGGCTTCGTAATGACCGACTGGGGCGGCGGCCACGACCCAATCGCCCAGATGAAGGCAGGCAATGACCTGATCATGCCGGGCGGTCCCGCCCAGGCCAAGGCCATCGTAGATGCTGTGAACAGCAAGCAACTGGATGAAGCTACGCTGAATGCCAATGTGGAGCATGTATTAAATATTATGCTGAAGTCGCCGGCGTTCAAAAACTATAAATACTCGGACGCGCCCGACCTGAAAAAGGACGCCCAGGTAAGCCGCATGGCTGCCGCGCAGGGTATGGTGCTGCTGAAAAACAGCGGCAGCCCGCTGCCTTTTAAGGGCGTTAAAAAAGTGGCGCTGTTCGGCAATACAAGCTATGAAATTATTGCCGGCGGCACCGGCAGCGGCAACGTGAACAAGGCTTATACCATTTCGCTGGCGCAGGGCCTGCAAAACGGAGGATTGCAGGTGGATGAGGGCCTGCTGAAAGCATACCCAGCCTACATTGCTGATGCCCACGCAAAACAACCGAAACCACAAAGAGGTATGGGCATGTTTTCGGGCCCTCCGCCGGTACCGCAGATGACGATAGCCGACACTGATGTGCAGCAGGATGCCGCAAACGACGACATAGCCGTTATTACCATTGGCCGCAACGCCGGCGAAGGCGCCGACCGCAAGCTGCCGGATGACTATTATTTATCTGATGCGGAAAAAGCGCTGATCAAAAGCGTAAGCGAAGCCTTCCATGCCAAAGGCAAAAAGGTGGTAGCGGTGCTCAACATTGGTGGCGTAATTGAAGTAGCCAGCTGGCGCGACGAGGTTGACGGAATCCTGTTAGCCTGGCAGCCCGGCCTGGAAGCTGGCAACGCTATCACCGACGTGCTGAGCGGCAAGGTAAACCCTTCGGGTAAACTGGCCACTACGTTTACCGTGGATTATAAAGACGTAGCCTCGGCCAAAAACTTCCCGGGCAAGGAGTTCCCCGACCAGGCCGTAAAAGTCGGTACCCGCACAATAATGCCTGCCGAAGTGACTTATGAGGACGGCATTTATGTAGGCTACCGCTATTACAGCACCTACAAGATCGACCCGGCGTATGAATTTGGCTATGGAATGTCTTACACCACGTTTGGGTACTCGGCATTGAAGTTAACCTCGCCAACTTTTAAGGGTAAGTTAAAAGCAAGCGTCACCATCACCAATACAGGCAAGGTAGCCGGCAAGGAAGTGGCCCAACTGTATTTAAGCGCCCCGGCCGGCAAACTTGATAAACCGGTGATCGAGCTGAAAGGGTTCGCCAAAACAAAGCTGTTGCAGCCCGGCGAATCGCAATCCTTAAGTTTTGAGCTGGATGCAAGGTCGCTGGCCTCGTATAATACTGCCCAGGAAGCGTGGGTAGCCGATGCGGGGACATATAAGGTAAGCATTGGCGCATCGTCAAAAGATATCAGGGGAACAAGGACGTTTAATTTGGCAAAGGGAATGCTAGTGGAACAGGACGAAAAAGCACTGGCGCCTGAAGTAAATTTTACACAGATGGCAGGGAAATAGAAGCTGAAAATTTCTCATTGCCGTTGACTTTCGTCAACGGCAATGAATTTTAGGAACAATCACTTTAGCTTGGCCTTAGGTTTGTTCAATTCGCCCCGAAAGAATAAGCCAATCAAATCCGGCAGGTCTTTCAACCGAGTCCGCATGGCCGTTCATGATCGTAATAGTAACCGTCAGTTCACCGTGGCTTTCAAACGGATTTACTCTCAATTTGGCTGCATAAACCCCATCGTGCATATTTACTTGCAGATCATCCTTTAGTTTGTAAGTTGGGAAATACCCAATAATCGCCGCCGTTGCTTCAAAATTGCCCTGGTTAAAATTTCTATAAACAGCGTCTTTATCCAAATTTACCAGGAAGGAATTTTTTAGCGTTCTTAACTTAATTTTTCTGGTCGCGCATTCCGGCCCGATTGAAAGGAGGCCCTGCGGCGCTATTCCCAATGATTGGTTTTCACCCACCCAAAATTCGGCTATTGTTATGCCGGTGTTTTTAGCCAGTTCATCAAAAAATTCGCCTGTGCCCCGGCGGAGGTCCTCCTGGTTAAAATCCAGCACAATTATATTATTTATGCCCAGGCGTTTAAAAATGGCTATGCGCGCTTCCAGGTCAAAATAATCTTTGTAGTGATTTTGGTGGAGGTAATTGGCAGGCGTGGGATAAAACATAAACACATAAGGGTTCAACCCCTTTTTGTGGGCATGCCTTAGCAGGTTCTTAAATAAGGCTATGTGCCGTGGTAAAAGCGGGTCCCAGGTACCGGCAACCGCAATGACATCAGGGTTAATGCGTTTATGAAATTTCATTCGTCAAAGTCTCAGGCTTTATTACTGCCAACTGCCACTGCCAAATTTTGCTCCCCCTTTAGGGGGCTTGGGGGATTACTGTCCCACCATAAACACCGCATTACTCATCAGCAATTTGCCGTTCTCCCAAAAGCTGCGGAAGATCGGATCGTCAACCAAATAAATCACGTTGCCTTTCCCCATGGGCTGAACACCGATAAGCAAGCCGTCCTGTATTTTTTCCCTGCTTTTTTGTCCTACAAAACCGGCAACATAGCCATCTTTTTTTACGGTGCCCACGTTCCAGTCGTCGGTGCCTAAAAAGTCGTAAATGTCGTCGCTCAGTTTTAGTGTGTAGTAAGTATCATTCAGGCCGAAACCAAGAGGATGGGTATTGTCGAGGTTTATTTTGTAGATCGCACCCGGAACCGATGACCGCAGGGCGTCTTTGTCGCGGTCGCCATAGCGCACCAGGGGTTGGCTTTTGGTTTTATCCTCTGTTTTATCGTCCTTTTTTTCTTCCTTTTTCTTAATATCGAATCCTTTTTTATCCAGCATCTCGGCAACGGCATTTTGCATCGCGATGAGCCTGCCGCCGGCGTGCACCCAGTCCTGCATCCTGTCCAAAGGGAAATCCTTGTATTCGCCGTCCGGGAATATGGCTACGTCAAAATCCTCCAGCCGTGTGCGGTCAAGGTCCCGATATTTCACCAGGCTAACCGGGTAACCCACCTGCTGTTCAAAAAAATGCCATACTTCGCCCATCGCCTCGGCCGATACGCCCTCGCCGCCAATCAGCATTATGTGTGGCGGGCGGATATACCTAATCACGTCCGAACCAAGGTCGCGGCCCTTATCCACAAAACCGGATGCCAGTGATACGAGTTCGTGACCAAGCGAAGCGGCAGTTGAAGTAACCGTCTCGTCAAAATCAGGCCGGGTATTTCCCGCCCGCGTGATCAGCAGCGACCCAGCCGGGTATTTCCTGCCGCCTGCTTCAAAGGGCTGTTCTGAATACCTCACCTTGACGCCCTTTTTGAGCAGCGCCGCCAAAAACCGCACATCATTTACCGATCGCCACATCGAAACATAGGCATACACGTGAGCGCCGGCGGGCGCGTTGGCTTTTTCGTCCGCAAGGGTTGTTGACAGTGGCTTGAGCGATTCCTTCAATCCATAAGCTTTCAAACCATACGCGTACGGCAGCGACCAGGCGGTAATATCATAAGTGTCCGAATCAGCCACAAAAGTCCTGGGCTCCATCAGCACATCCAGCAAAACCGATTTGGGTTGATAGGCATTTATCACCAAATCATTCTCGCCGGGGCTATACTGTTCCGTTTTGCCGGTCATGTAATCGTAACCGCTCACCGGCCCTTTCAACCCGAAGCCATACTCAATGCGATTCCGGTCGAGCAGCTTGGCCAGGGTTTTTATTTTATCACTGTTGTCATTCTCGATCACATAGGTTTTATAGTCGCCGGGCGGGTTGTTGCGGCTGTTGTCGTAAAACTTCTTAAACTCGTCGAGGAACTTTTGTGCATTTGCGGATGCTGTTTCAATGGTGCTCAAACTCGTCATGTGATGATGGGCGATCCTGTCTGCCAGGGTAAGTGTGTCGCCTGAACTCGTCACGACCGATAAACCCGCGCCGATTCCGCCCTGCTCATAGGTCATGCCGATGGAACCGTTGTATATAGGGTAGGTGTCTCCGTAAGATGGGTACAACAGGTCGAATTCCTGCCGGGTAAAATACAGCCACCCGTTCTGATCAAAATATTTAGCATTATTTTTCCCGATAATGTTCTGGGCCTCGCGTTGCCAGGATGTGATTACTTTGTGGAAAGGTTCGGCTGCCGGCGCAAAATAATAGGGGGCGTTGTAGCCTTGTTCATGGTAATCTACATGTATCTGCGGCAGCCATTTATTATAGAGGGCCAGTCTTGCCTGCGATTCCTTTTGTGTTTGCCATGCCCAGTCACGGTTGAGGTCGAAATAGTAATGACTGATCCTGCCGCCTGGCCAGGGTTCCGAATGTTCGCGGGCTGCCGGGTTGGCATCGGGCGCGGCGCCGCGTACCGAGTTATAAAAATTGATATAACGCTCGCGCCCGTCGGGGTTAAGGCAAGGATCGATCACTACGACCGTGTTTTTGAGCCACACTTTGGTTTGAGGATTGGCGGGATCGACCAAATCAAACAAAACCTGCATAGCTGTTTCGCTGGACGCGGGCTCATTGCCGTGTACGTTGTAGCTTAGCCAGCAGATGACGGGCGCGTTTTTAGTAGCAATGGCAGTAGCAGTTTTGCTCTCAGTGCCACTAATTCCTGCTACTTCTCCCAAACCCGCCAGGCGTAAATTATTTTTCCTTATTTCCTCCAGCCGGCCGATGTTTTCATCCGATGCAACAAAAACCGCAATCAGCGGACGGCCTTCGTTAGTTGTGCCGTATTGCACCAATTGCACATTTTTGGATGCCTGCGCGACATACCTGAAATACTCAACGATCCTGTAATGAGGGGTGAACTGTTCTCCCGGCTTATACCCTAAAAACCTTTCAGGTGAACGGATTTCCTGGCAAAATGCGGTGAGGCTGATGGCTGAAAAGCAAACAAAAAGCAGTAGTTTTTTTAACATGGGGCCGAATAGTGATTGGCTAATTTAAGGTTAAACTTACTAAGTTTAACCCGAATTGTTTTTTTTTGCCTCGCTAGGCGCCGCGCTGTTTAAAAACTTCTTACGTTTTTGAAAAATGTGCCCATTCATGCTTCCTTCATCCAATCATTAATTTGCACATTTGCATATCCGCACATCAACACATGGAACCTGTCCAGGCACAACAAAAATATTTTGGGTATAACAGCTTCAGGCACCAGCAGGAGGCCATTATTAGCCATGTTTTAAATAAAAAGGATGTGCTTGCGCTGATGCCAACCGGCGGCGGTAAATCCATTTGCTACCAGTTGCCGGCGGTCTTGCTTCAGGGGCTGACCATCGTCATCTCGCCGCTCATCGCCCTGATGAAGGACCAGGTAGATAGTTTGAACGTGAACGGTATACCCGCGGCGTTTTATAATTCGAGCCAAAGTTCGCAGGAGCAAATTCAGCTTACCGCTAAACTTCGTAATAACGAGATCAGGCTGCTTTACCTGGCGCCTGAGCGTTTATTCGGCAATCAAAGCAAACTCATCAGCTTTTTAAAATCGATGCAGGTTTCGCTCATCGCCATTGATGAAGCGCATTGCATTTCGCATTGGGGGCATGATTTCCGGCCGGAATACCTGATGCTGGCCGGGTTGAAGCTTGAATTTCCGGATATACCGGTGATCGCCTTAACCGCTACTGCGGACAAGCTCACCAAAAAAGATATCCTCGAAAAATTAAACCTCAAAGATCCCGGCGTTTTTATTTCCTCCTTTAACCGCGAAAACATTACCTACCGGGTTGCATCGAAGAGAAACTACTTCGGCCAGCTGCTTGCTTTTTTGAATGGGCATAAAGAAGATTCGGGCATTATTTACTGTCTCTCGCGCAAATCGACTGAAGAGTTAGCCGAAGATCTGAAGGGCGAAGGTTTCGCAGCCGCGCCATATCACGCCGGGCTTGACAACTCGGTAAAAGCCAAAACACAGGAAGCCTTTTTGCGCGACGAGGTAAAGATCATCGTGGCGACAATTGCATTTGGCATGGGCATCAATAAGTCCAATGTGCGCTATGTAGTGCATGTGGATATGCCTAAAAATATTGAGGGCTATTACCAGGAAACCGGACGCGCGGGCAGGGATGGGCTACCCTCGGGGGCTTTACTACTTTATTCGCCCGGCGATGCCACCAAATTAAAGAAGTTTGCGACCATCGAAGATAACGCGGAACAAAGCCGCATCATGCTCCAAAAGCTGGATGACATGGTGCGCTACTGCCAGTTGCACAGTTGCCGCAGGCAGTTCCTTTTAAAATATTTTGATGAGGATTTTTCCGCCCCCTGCGGTGCCTGCGACTATTGCCTCACAGAATTTAAGACGTTTGACGGTACGCTGATCGCCCAAAAAGCTTTATCGGCGGTCGCAAGACTTAAAGAACGTTTCGGCGCCGGCTTAGTGGTTGATTTTTTGCGCGCTGGGGCCAATCCCAAAATAACCGAAGAGCATAAACAACTAAAAACCTATGGCATCGGCGCCGATATCAGCAAAACCGACTGGCTGCGATACCTGCGTGAACTTGCAGCCATGGGTTACCTGCAGTTTACCGATGATGTGTATCCCGTCCTAAAGCTTACTCCAAAAAGCGAATCCGTATTAAAAGGGCTGGTAAAGGTTGAACTGATCGCATCCCAAACAGCAACAGACCAACAGCCGAAAGCAGCATTGGAATATGAGGCTGAACTGCTGGCGACCTTGAAGAATTTAAGGCGAGACATGGCGGTAAAAGAAAACGTCCCTCCATATATCATTTTGTCCGACGTCGCGCTGGTTGAAATGGCCACTTACCTGCCTCAAACGCTGGATGAATTACGGCTCATCTCGGGGTTTGGCGACATTAAGCTGGCGCGTTACGGCCGCGATTTTTTGATGCTGGTTAAGGGCTATTGCGGGTCTCGCGGCCTATCGTCCCGGATCAGCCAAAGGGGCCCGAAGCGGGAACGTAAAGCAAGATCGGAACGAAAAATGGGCAGTACACCGAAGGATATGGATACGGCCTATATCAGCTTCAGCCTTTTCAGGCAAGGGCAAACCGTCGCCGAGGTTGCTGCGGGGCGCGGCCTGGCACTAACCACGATAGAAAGCCATTTAAGCAACTATATTTACAACGGCGCTATTGAAATCAATGAGATGGTGACCGAGGAAAAGAAACTAAAAATACAGGACGCTGTTGAAAGCTATGGCGCCGATAAACTCGGTCCGTTGAAAGAAGTTTTGGGGGAAGAATACAGTTACGGCGAGATCAAAGCGACGCTAGCCTGGATGAGAAAAGAGAAAATAATATAGCACCTATAGCGATGGGTTTAAAACCCATCGCTATGATAAGCGAAACAAGAATTTGCAAACCGAACAACTATACCAGCTTTACCTGCAGCACCCGGTCATCAGCACGGATACCCGCAAAATTTCGCCGGGATGCCTGTTTTTTGCGCTAAAAGGGGATAAATTCGACGCTAACAAATTTGCTCAACTGGCCATCGAAGCCGGGGCGGCCTATGCCTTTATTGATGACGCGGCTTACAATGCTGACGAAAAATATATTCTAGTTGGGGATGTGTTAACCGCCCTGCAACAACTGGCCAAGTATCACCGGCAGCAACTAACTATACCTGTTATCGGGCTAACCGGCACCAACGGCAAAACCACCACAAAAGAATTGATCAGCGCGGTTTTAGCGCAGCATTTTAAAGCGCAGTTTACCCAGGGCAACCTGAATAACCATATTGGCGTGCCACTTACTATTTTAACCATTGATGCAAGCCACGACATTGCGGTGATCGAAATGGGCGCCAATCACCAAAACGAAATTGAGTTTCTGTGTACCATTGCCCAGCCGACTCACGGACTCATTACTAACGTAGGCAAAGCACATTTGGAGGGTTTTGGTGGCTTTGAAGGGGTTAAAAAAGGGAAGGGGGAGTTATACGATTATTTGAGGAAGTCCGAAAGTCGGGAAGGTCGGATCCCGATAGCTATCGGGACCGGAAGTCCGAAAGAAGCGGCAGGCGTCGCGTTTATCAACAGCGACAATTCAATCCTTGTGGAAATGCAGCATGTTCGCGGATTGCAAAACGTGACATATTATGGCACGCGGGGCAGCGGCAACCTGGTAAACGGCTCGCTTCTGGAAAACTCGCCCTACCTTACTATCCAATGGGCCAACAATCGCACGGGGACAATGTATCCGGTAAAAACGCAATTAACAGGGGCATACAACCTCGACAATATATTAGCCGCTGCGTGCGTTGGCGTTTATTTTGGATTGACCGACGATGAAATTAATCGGGGCATAGGAGGTTATCAGCCTAAAAATAACCGCTCGCAAATCATGCAAACCGACACCAATACGCTTATTTGCGATTATTACAATGCCAACCCAAGTAGCATGATTGTGGCGATTGAAAATATGGACAAACTCAGCGCCAGCCGGAAGGCATTGATTTTGGGCGATATGTTTGAGTTGGGCGATGAGGCGGCGGCAGAACATGAAGCGATTATCCGTAAAGCGGTCGGTATTGCCGCCGATGAAAGGATTTTTATCGGCGACGAGTTTTACAAAGCGGCAATGTCCATGGACCAAGGACTATGGACTATGGACAAAAAAAGCACCTTTTATAAAACTGCCGAAGATGCGATAGTAGCCCTTAAATCAAACCCGATAACAAATTCAACCATATTAATAAAAGGATCAAGGGGTATGGCCCTGGAGAGATTGATGGAACTCTTTTAGTTTCAGGACATTTCGCTATCTTCGGCTAAAATTTCCTGAACTAAGCAATGAATAAATTCCTTCTGCTAACTTTTTGGCTGTTGGTATACGGCCTCGCTGCTTATTGTCAGCATCCAAAAGTTAAAATAGGGGCAACATCAACCGGCAGCCCCGAGGTTACCTTAAAATTAGTCGCCCGTATTCAAAGCACCAACCCGAGGACGCAGAATAAAGCTGATCACTTCGACCGGGCCATCAATTCCCCGAAATCAGCCCTCATCCTCGAAAAAACAGTTAATGGTAAGTCCATAAAAAAGCTCTATGTCAATAACCTGGAAGGTTTTACCACCTCGGTCTATAATATGAATGATTCCCTGAAACCGTTCGCCGTAATAAAACACCATTTTACCTTACGCGACTCCCGGCTTTTTAAGGAAACCGATTTTCCCGGATACGCTTTTAGCAAAACGGTTATTCATCCCAATGTATTCACAGGTAAACCGGTTGAAATGTGCCTTTCAAACAAGGGTAAATATTTATGGGTGCCTTATTACCGGCGTAGTTTTGATAAATTGTCCGCTCAGCCTTCCGCAATTGCCTTGATTGATGCCGATAGCGACAAGATCATACGGGTATTTCCTTCGGCGCCGCTGCCAAAAATGATCGCTTGCTCACCCGATGATAAATATATCGCAATTACCAATTGGGGCGATAATACGGTTCATCTGATTGACATCAGCTCGGGCGATCCTTTACAGTTTCATTATATCGCTCATTTTGTAGTCGATCATCAGTTGAAAATGAAATTCAGCGACACGACGGGAAAGGGTCATTTGCGCGACCATGAATGCGGATTTTGTCTCCGCGGGACGGTTTTTACGCCTGAAAGCAATTACCTTTTTGTCGGCCGGATGGGTGGCGGCGGTATCGCGGTTTTTGATCTGAAGGCAAAAAAATATCTCGGCAGCATCTTCGGCACCAATAACAATGTGCGCCACCTGGTAATCAACGGCTACTTTCTGTTTTTAAGTTCAAACACGGACGGGTTTGTGGAAAAGGCGAGTTGGAAAGACATGGTGAGCTTCTTTATGACAAAACCGGCAAAAAGTAACTCAAACTATAATAAATGGCAAAAGGCCTTCACCGGCGTGGGCGCTCGAACCATTACCGTTACAAATGACGGCGCCTATCTCTTTGCCAATGCCAATAAGGATTCGAAGGTGAGCATCGTACGCACATCCGACATGAAAACCATCGGCTCAGTTAATGCCGACCCATTTCCGGTAGGTATGGCCATCGACAAATCAAACAAATACCTGGTGGTAACTGCGCAGGGTCGTTATGAAAAGGGAGGGAATTCGGTGATGATTTATGAAATTACGCGGTGACGAGGCACAATGAATATTAACGTACGTAATTCGCCTTGATCTCCCGCATCACTTCTTCATGAGCATGTACTCTTCCGTTTTTTATGTCATCGCAGGCTTCTTTTATCGCTTCGTCAAGGGCGGCATCGTTTTGAAGGTTGTATAGCGCATATTGCAGTTTTTCCCTTTCATCCTGATCTAAATTATCCAGTGATGCGATAATATCCTCAACGCTTAATTTTACCTGAACTGCCAACATATACCAAATTTACGATTTATTTCTCAATCTTGTAATATCTTTAAAACCCGTTGTCTGTATCCTCAAACCCCGTAGTCCGTGCCCTCACAGACTACTCTTCAGCAACAGTTCAGCCACCTCTTCCCCAACCAAACTCCCCATCGCAACGCCCATCCCATTGCAACGCACGGCGCAAAAAATATTAGGCTCAACTTCTTTTACGATAGGATGGATATCCTCGCCAAAGCCCATAATGCCGCTCCACCAGTAATCTATTTCAAGAGGCTGGTCTGGTAAAATCACTTCCTGCAGATATTTGATTAATTGGTTTTTCACTGCTTCCGTATGGCCAAAGTCCCATGTTTCTTCAGCCTTAAAATCCAGGTTACGCCCGCCTCCGAATAATACGCGGCCATCAATATTGCGGAAATAATAATAGCCTTCATCAAAATGATAGGTGCCCTTTAACTTTAAACCTGCAACCGGCTTAGTTACCAGTACCTGCCCCCGCCCGGGCACTACTTTCAATCCGGGAAACAACTGGTTTGCAAATGCGTTGGTAGCTAATATTACTTTCCGGGCCTTAAAATTTCCCTGGTTGCAAACCAATTCTATCGCACTACCCTGATGGCAGATCTTTTGTATGGCACAATTATTTAGTACCATAACGCCCTCGTTATACACTTTATTCAGTAAGGCCCGCATCATTTTGCCGGTATGTAGTTGTCCTTCGAAGGGATTGTAAATCATCCCGCAAACTCCTTTAAATCCAAAATCTGCAATTTTGGCATCGGCCGCTTCATAAATGCCGCTTAGCCCGGTAGCGTTTTTTAAAAGGTTATTTAATCTTTCAACCTGGCCTTTGCAATATTCGGCATGCTCCCGCTCATCGTCCATAAACAACTCATAGCCGCCATGCTGCTGAAAATCGATCGCTGCGTCGCCCAAATTTTTGCGCAGGCGCTGCAGGCCACGCCATTTATAGGCGACCAATGCCGCAACCTCTTCTTCTGAAGCGTTTTCCAGCGACTTTAATTGCTCCGAGACCGTTCCAAAACAGGCAAAACCAGCGTTTTTTGTGCTGGCGCCGGTTGGCAGAAAGCCCCGCTCAAGCACCAGCACTTTTAATGTTGGCCGCTGTTTTTTCAAGTGTAATGCAGCGCTCAAACCCACGATGCCGCTGCCGATGATGATCACATCGGTATCATCAATAAATGCAGTACGCTCCCAGTATGAAAATGTGTTTGTTTCCAAAAGCAGAAATATTTTCGAACTACTTTTTGATTTTTTGGGGTATATCTCCCGCTGGTCAAAAATATGGATTTATCATCACACTGGCCGGGGTGCCGGATTTAGATTTTAGAATTAAAAAATCAATCATTTAGCATTCCTATCAGGATACAAACGCATTGGTCCCGCATGGTTACTTATGATCCTTATTGCTGTCTACATCTTTAATTGACAGCACAATTGTCCAATATTTCGTATCTTAGTGAAATTCAATTAAATAAGCTAATTGTATAAATCAACCCCATGAAAAAGATCGCTTTGTTGCTGGCTCTTCTTTCGTTTCTGAACGTCGCCGGGCACGCTCAGGCCACTACGTCGCACCCAACAAAAAAGGACACAAGCCGATCGGCAAAAAGCAAAAAAAAGCCGGCAGTTGTAAAAGGTCGCGAAGCCAGGAGGCGCCTGCAGCAACAGCAAATCAAGCAACATAAAAAACAATTAAAAGAAGTAGATTCCGTCCAAAAAGAGCTTGATAAGGAACTGCACAAAACACAACAACAGAAGCCCTCAAGCCCGTAAGCCGTGTAAATGTTTCTTTACACAGTAGAATTTATTTTAAACTTTATTAAGCCTCAATTGTCTTAATATTAAATTAAAAGTTAAATAAATCTACCATGAAAAGAATAGTAAAAATAGCATTGCTACTTGGCGCGCTCGCCTTTGCAGTGCCCAAATCATACGCCCAGGTAAGTTTCGGGATAAGTGTCTCGGCAAATATTGCCCCCCCGGTGCTTCCTGTTTACGTTCAGCCGGCCTGCCCGGTCGAAGGTTATATCTGGCAGCCTGGTTATTGGGCGTATGATCCTGAAGACGGTTATTACTGGGTTCCGGGCTGTTGGGTTGCCCCTCCTGATCCCGGTTATTTGTGGACCCCGCCTTATTGGGGCTTTGCAGGAGGCTTTTATGGCTTCCATGCGGGCTACTGGGGCCTTAGCGTAGGCTTTTATGGGGGCATTAACTACGGATACGGCTATGGTGGCCGCGGGTTTTACGGCGGCCGCTGGGAAGGCGGACGTTTTATGTACAACACCGCTGTGGTTAACGTAAACCGTACAGTAATACGCAATACCTATATCAACCGCACGGTAATAAACAACGTTACCGTAAACCACTACAGCTTTAACGGCCCTGGCGGTGTTAACAGGCAGCCAGATGCAAGGGAACAGGCAGCAATGCGCGAAAACCACATACAGGCTACTGCAACTCAGGTTGCACACCAGCAAGCTGCCCGGGCAAACCGCGCGCAGTTTGCTAACGTAAACCATGGCCGGCCGGCTGCGGCAGCAATGGACAGGCCCAACGGACGCGCTTACAGCACAAGCGGCAGGATAACCAGGCAATACGCCAGCAACGCTACACGGAATACGTTGCAGCATAACCAGGCGCAAAGGCAAAATGCAACCGCCCGGACGCAACAGGTAAGGCAGCATAACCAGGCGCAAGGGCAAAATGCAACCGCCCGGACGCAACAGGTAAGGCAGCATAACCAGGCGCAAAGGCAAAATGCAACTGCCAGGACGCAACAGATAAGGCAGCATAACCAGGCGCAAAGGCAAAATGCAACTGCCAGGACACAACAGGTAAGGCAGCATAACCAGGCGCAAAGGCAAAATGCAACTGCCAGGACGCAACAGGTAAGGCAGCACAACCAGGCGCAACAGCAACAAGCTCAGCGTGCACAACAGCAGCAGGCTCAGCGTGCACAACAGCAACAGGCTCAGCGTGCGCAACAGCAACAGGCTCAGCGCGCACAACAGCAACAGGCTCAACGTGCACAACAGCAACAGGCTCAGCGTGCACAACAGCAACAGGCGCAGCGCGCGCAACAGCAACAGGCGCAGCGCGCACAACAGCAGCAAGCTCAGCGTGCACAACAGCAACAATCTCAGCGTGCACAACAGCAACGCGCACAGCAACAGCAACGTCAGCGCAGAGGGTAATAATTATCCTTTACGCCGCTTTTATAAAACAGCCCGCACATCAGTTACGCGGGCTGTTTTATAAGATTTTAGATAATAAACTTATACTTTATTAAAATATCACGAATAACTTTGTTATGCATAGTATAAATATTTTTTTAAACTTTGTGATATTGTTAAAGTCCTACAATAAATTTTACGATAAATTAAAAAAACCTACAAATGAAAAAGTTTGGATTAGCCATCACACTAGTATGTGCCATGTGCTTCGCCCTTACCAGGGCCAATGCGCAGGTTAGCATAGGCGTAGGCATTTCTGTTGGATTTGCACCGCCTGCATTACCTGTTTATGTACAACCTGCCTGCCCTGTTGACGGTTACCTTTGGGTGCCTGGTTATTGGGCCTACGACAACGTAGACGGTTATTATTGGGTACCCGGCTATTGGGCTGCACCCCCAAGGTTCGGCTTGCTGTGGACACCCGCCTACTGGGGTTTTGCCGGGGGCTATTATGGCTTTCATGCCGGCTATTGGGGCCCTCACGTAGGCTTTTACGGCGGAATTAACTATGGCTATGGCTACGGTGGATCAGGTTTTGTTGGCGGCGGCTGGGAAGGCAATCACTTCCGTTACAATACCGCTGTTGTTAATG
>DASRTD010000196.1:0-36811 GCA_035656115.1 Mucilaginibacter sp. | reverse complement strand
CGTCCAGTCCATCTTTCGATACACTGCGTTAATGCTCCCGACCTTTTTGTCAATCTCGTCCCGTAGATGCGCGTACTGTGGCACTGCGTCCCTCGACGGCACAACGATCATATACATCGTTACCTTTTCGCAATATTCCGGATGACTTTTTAACAGTTCTTCAAAGGCCTGCAACCGTTGCAGGATACCCTTGCTATAATCCAGCCGGTCGATCGATAGGATGATCTTGCTTTCCTTAAAGGTGTCTTTTATAGATCTGATGTTTTCTTTAACCTCTTTTCGCAATGGCAGCGATGCATATTTTTTTACATCGATACCCATCGGGAACGACTCGGCCACTACGGTTCGCTCCCCTACGCTGATGACATTGGCCGAAACATTTACCGGCAGGATGCGGGAAACTGTTCCGGTAAAATGGCGCACATCATCGAATGTATGAAAGCCGACCAGGTCGGCGCCTAACATACCTTCCAATAGTTCGTACCGCCATGGGATCATCCGGAAAAGTTCGTGCGACGGGAACGGGATATGTAAAAAGAAACCAATGGACACATCGGGCAGTTCGGCCCTGATCAGCCCGGGCAACAGCAGCAACTGGTAGTCATGTATCCATATTACGTCACCTGGTTCCAGGTGATCCAGGATAATATCCTTAAATTTTTCATTAACATCCCTGTAGCTCTCCCATTGCGATTGTTTGTAGGCCGCATACGTAGATACATAATAATGAAAAACCGGCCAAAGCACCTCATTTGAGAAACCTTCGTAATACTGACTGATCTCTTCCTGGGATAAAAAAATGGGAACAAGGCTCCTCTCCTCCAATAAAGCGGTTATGTTTTCCTGGTCTTTCTCTTCGGGTATTTCAACGCCGGGCCAGCCTATCCATTTATCACGGCCCTGCCTGTAAACCGAACCAAGGCCGGTAGCCAGCCCGCCTTCGCTCGGAGATAACTCATAGCCTTCACTCGTTTTCGATATCTTAACCGGCAGCCTGTTGGATACAATGATGGTTTTTGGCATGGATAACCTCTTTTTATTAAAAGAGATTAAAAGAAAAGTTGTTTGAGAGATGTGGTAAAAATGTGCTGGTTTTCTTTTTTTTAACGTTTTTTGCCGCGGCTGGTCGTCCGGCTATAATGAAAAACCCTGGATGTTGCTTCAACCTCGATCAGGAGCCGAATTCCTCAGCTATCTGCCCCGTTGTCTTGCACCAATTTTTGGCATACTGTTGCACTTTTTTGTTTATTAGCGAAAGATCGATTCTGGCTAAAGCAAAAAAGCCGCCCCGAATTAACCGGGACGGCTGCAAAACAATACTTAAACTGGAAACTTACTTTACTTGTTTAAAGAAATCAAGGCTGCCTGAGCTGGTAACCCTCACCAAAACTTCGTGTGCGTTGTTTTTCAGGTCAACAAAGTAGGATGTAGGGTCGATGTCGCTGTTTACGGCTTCATTTGCCTGGTAAACGATAACATTTGCAGGAGTATAGCCTTTGTATTCTTCGGCAATAAGTTTTTGGCTCTTAGCCGGGATAACGTTGTAGCCAACCACCTGGGTTACGCCCAAAAAGTCGCCTGCCGGGTTGTAAAATGCAGTACGGTGTACGCCATTTTCAACAAAGTCGGCCTTCTGGCAGCTTTTGTTAACGGTCCAGGTCACATATTGCGCGTCGGCAAAATCTGCATTGAACTCTTGTAACGCGCTATATGATACATTGGCAGAAGCTTCATTTCCTTTTTTACCGCCATCGGCAGCAAAAACGTTTACGCTGAACAGAGCAGCGGTTGCGATTGTTAAAATTACTTTTTTCATAGTTGTTAAATTTTAAATCCGCAACAAAAATATAGCAAAATTATTAACTAATTAAATTTTAAAACACTTTTATGATAATCTCATAATATATTGTGATTTTGACAGGTATTTTTGAATATTCACAATGTACTTAGTGTATTTTTTACAATATGTCAATCAAAAAAATGACAAAAATATGGTTTACTTGCATTGTATCGGCTTTTTTACCTTGAATTAACCTTTAATTTATGTTGTAATGGTTGGAAAGGTTGTAATAAGTTGTAGTGGTTCTAATGATTGGAAATGCATTGCACCTCCCGCCTTGATTGTAACCTGGGTTCTGAGTTTTTTAAACAAAAAAAGGCCCGGCATCTTGCGAAACCGGGCTTCAATAATATGATCTGATGCTGAAATTACTCAGCAGCTTTCTCTTCGCTATCAGCTGCTGCTTTCTTTTTAGGGGCAGCTTTCTTTTTTGGCGCTTCTTCGGCAGCAGGCGCTTCTGCTACTGCTTCTGCGACTACAACTTTTTCTTCCGCAACAGGCGCTTCAACTTTCACTGCTTTAGCGGCAGGTTTAGCAGCGGGTGCAGGTGCGGCAACTTCGGCTACAGGCGCAGCAGCAACCGGGATAACTGAAACATATGAACGGTTATCGGCTTTCTTTTTGAAAACCACAATACCATCGGCTAATGCGAATAAAGTGTGGTCTTTACCCAAACCTACATTAAGGCCCGGGTTATGCGGGGTACCACGCTGGCGAACGATGATGTTGCCTGCTATTGCCGGCTGGCCGCCGAAAATTTTGATACCTAAACGTTTGCTATGTGATTCGCGGCCGTTTCGTGAACTACCGGCCCCTTTTTTGTGTGCCATTTCTTAAATTTCTTTTTGTGATCCGCCTAAAGGCGAACGATTAAACTTTAATTATAATGTTATACCGGTGATCTCGATCTTGGTAAACTGCTGACGGTGACCGTTTTTCTTTTCGTAACCTTTTCTTCTTTTCTTTTTGAAGACGATCACTTTATCACCTTTTAAATGCGACACGATCTTAGCAGATACCTTAGCACTTTTTAAATCAGCTCCTAATTTAAATTTACCTTCGTTTTCGGCTAACAATACATTGTCAAATTCAATACTAGCGCCTTCATCTCCCTGTAGCCTGTGTACAAAGAGCTGCTGGTCTTTTGCAACTTTAAATTGCTGTCCGGCTATACTTACTATTGCGTACATGTTTGTTAATTATTGTTTTTAAAAATTGAGGTGCAAATATAGAAATTCTATTTTCAATTAACAATAGCCCCGCTATTTTTTCTGCCGGTCGCCGGCTTCGCTTATAACGCTTTCAATTTCTTTAATTAACAAACGGTTAGCGTCAACCAGCTGCGTAGAGCCTTCATAGCGGGAGCTAAACACCACCGTTTTTATTTTGTGCTGATAATCAAGCTCAATAAAATATTCAATGGGCTTAACGCCGTTTGTGTTAGTGGTGTCGGTATTAAGCTCCTTTGATGGAAAATCCCAGAAGCCAAGCTCTGCCGCTTTGCGGTGAAGGTAAAGCAAATCGTTGCGGGTTAAATACAAACGGGTTTTTACCAACTCGTTTTGCTTGTTAAGGTATTGATATTCTCCCGTTGCCGAGTTATACTGATTCACCAGGCTATCCCCTTCCCCGTATTTAAAAACGATGGACTTAAATTCCGAAAAGTCATAGGGCGAGGGTTTAAACATTTGTTGATAATAGCTAACTATGGTATCTTTCGCGGCAAACAGGATTATCAGCAAGGCAGCCATCGCCCCAAAAAGTAAAAACCGGTTGCCTAAAATACCTTTGCTTTTACGCTTTGAAATGAGGAAAAGTACCCCAAAAGCGAGCGCCACACTAAGCAATATCAAAAACAAGCCAAATCCGTCGTTTGATGTCATGGCGTTATTTCTTTTGACGGTCTTCCGCCCCACTTAAAATATTCGTGATCTTTTTGATCATTATCTTGTTGGCGTCGATCAGCTTGATAGGGCCACTATAATCCGCATCGAACAAAACCTGCTTGCTGCGCCGTTTATAATTAAACTGGATGAAATATCTTGGCGCCCTGCCAAAGCCAGGGCTTGTAGTGTCGGTGTTTACCTCCATTTGGGGGAAGTCCCAGAAACCCAGTTGACGGGCATCTACGTGCAGGCTGTCCAGTTCGAGTTTGGTTAAAAACACGTGTTTCTTGATAAGAACGTTGTGTTTGTCCAGGTAATCATATTCGCCGGTGGCCGAGTTATAGTAATTTACCATGCTGTCGCGGCTGCCATATTTGAAAACAAATGACTTAAACTCCGAGAAATTATAGGGTGCATGGTTGAAAACTTGTGCGTAATATATTAAACTGTAAACCAGGAATGAACCTATGATAGTGGTGAAAAGAAATGTTTTTTTGGATGCGGTGGTCATGTATTTTAATTAGTGAATTAGTGAATTAGTGAATTAGTGAATTAGTGAAGTAGTGAATTAGTGAATTAGTGAATTATTGAATTAGTGAATTATTGAATTAGTGAATTAGTGAATTAGTGAATTAGTGAATAATAGTCACTTCTTATTTTCTGAAACAGTTTTTCGTGAGGCAGAAATGATTTTCAAAATCTGACTAGCCTCGTCCATCAAATAGGTCAATTCACCTGGTTTTACCACTTCTGCCTCGGTCAAAATTTCCATCCAAAATGCTGATTCATCGGCTTCTTCGACCACTATCGATAGTTTTGAATGAAATTCCGCCTGAGACCTGCCCCGGCAAGCGGCTCTGTAATTCGACCCGACTGAAGAAGATGACCGTAACAATTGACGCCCGATAATTTTTGCCTCCTCGGTTTTGGGCAGGGTTCTGAAAAATTTGATATTATCGACAACGAATTTTTTTGTTCGCTGTCTGAACGCTTCTGCAAAATCAGTTCTCTCTTTATTTTCCATTGTTTTGAAGATTTCAGATTATTTTACGAAGTTAAATTCTTTTAACAATCACTAATTCACTAACTCACTAATTCACTAATTCACTAATTGATTTCCTTTTCCCATTTGCTTACCACGGCCGTGGCAATTGCATTGCCTAAAACATTGGTTGCCGAGCGTCCCATATCCAACACCGGGTCAATGCCGATGATCAGGGCAAAGCCCGCTTCGGGGATATTGAATTGGGGCAAGATCAGCGCTACCACTACGAGCGCAGCCCTTGGTACACCCGCGATGCCTTTGCTGGTCAGCATTAGTACTAACAGCATTGTTAGTTGCTGGACAAGCGATAAGTGAATGCCATAAGCCTGGGCAATAAACAGCGAGGCGAATGTCATATACATCATGCCGCCATCCAGGTTGAAGGAGTAGCCCAGCGGCAAAACAAAACTGACAATTTTATTGCTGCAGCCGAATTGTTCCAGCTCTTCGAATAGTTTGGGATAAGCGGCTTCGCTGGTGGAGGTGCCGAACGCTACCAGCATGGCATCCTTTATCTTTCCGATCAATGTAAAGGCTCTTTTATTTAGTATAAAATAGCCGGCCATTATAATAAGCAGCCACAAAACGATCAGTGAAAAATAAAACTCGCCTATAAAAACGGCGTATGTTGACAGGATGCCGACACCCTGCCTGGCAATAATGGCTGTCATAGCGCCAAAAACCGCAAGGGGCGCGATGTACATTACATAACCGGTAATTTTAAGCAGCACCCGGGTAATGGCTTCGAATACTTTTATGATGATATGCCCCTTTTCGCCGATGGCTGCCGTGCCGATGCCAAAAAAGAGCGAGAACACGACGATCTGCAGTATCTGGTTACCTGCCATGGCCGCAATAAAGCTTTCAGGGAAAATATGCTCTATAAAATCCTTTACTGAGAAAGCTGTTGCCTGCACAGTGGCCGAACCAGTGTACGGCGTATTCAGATTCACAGATTTACCCGGGCCAAACAAGTTAACCAGCAGCATCCCCAGCAGCAGCGAAACCAGCGTGGCGCCCAAAAACCACAGTAATGTTTTACCGCCAATACGGCCAACAGCTTTTATATTATCAACCTTAGCCACCCCTACCACCAGCGAAGTAAACACCAGCGGCGCCACGATCATTTTGATCAGCCGGAGGAAAATGTCGCTTAAAATAGTAAAGCCAAGCAGCCGGTCGTCACGCAGGGTTTCGTTTGTTTTGATATGATCAGCCAGGATTGCCCGCTGTTTTACCAGCATTTTATAGTCGAGGTCGGTGGTGTCTTTTAATCCCGATAATGCTTGTTGCACGCTGTGTATGCCGGTTTCGGCATCGCTGATGCGCGCGTTGACGTGGCTAATGGCCAGTACGTTATATAAATACCCCGTTATTATCCCCAATACCAGGGCGATAAAGATGTAAAGGGTAAGGTTGTTTTTTTGCATGGCCGGACCGGGCAGCAAAGGTAAGTATTTGAGTTGATTGAGTTGGATTAAGTTGACCAGGTTGATTAAGTTAGAAAGAATCAAACCCAATCAACCCAATCCAACTCGATCAACTTACACCACGTGCGACCTCAGCATCCAGGCCATTTTCTCATGGTCTTCCATCAGGCCGGTGACATAATCGCTGGTACCATAATCGTGGTATTTGGAGGCGAAGAGATCAATATTGCCGCGGATGAATTCGATGATGCTTTCGTGGTCTTCCAGTAATTCTTTGATGAAAGACAGGCTGTCATTTTTATCCCGCGTTTTTTCGGTTAAGTGGGTCAGCTCGAGGAAGCTTTTCAGCGTCGCAGGAGCATAGTGGCCGATGGTGCGGATACGTTCGGCAACGCCGTCCATAATATCGTCCAGTTGCTCGTACTGGCTTTCAAAAAACAGGTGCATCGAGTGGAAATCAGTCCCTTCCACATTCCAGTGCGCGTTGCGTGTTTTGGTGTAGAGCACAAACTCGTCGGCCAAAAGTTTTATCAACTGATCCGACACCGCCTTGCGGCTTTCTGCGTTAATTCCGATAATATTCATGATAGTGATTTTTGGGCAAAGTTATTGGTTAGTTGATTAAGTTGATTGAGTTGGATTGTGTTGATTGAGTTTGTGACACTCTTTTAACTTAATCCAACTCAATCAACTTAATCAACCCTATCAACTGATCTTCTCCACCACCACGGCCGTTCCGTAGGCCAAAACCTCGGTTATGCCCTGCATTACTTCGTTGGCGTCGTAACGCATGTTGATAACCGCATTAGCGCCGTGCTCCTGCGCATGCTGCATCATCAGTTCATAAGCCTCTTCGCGGGCATTTTCGCAAAGCTCGGTGTACACGGTGTTCCTGCCACCAAACATGGCCTGTACGCCGCCCATAAAATTGCCGCCGACACCGCGCGACCGCACGGTAATGCCCCGTATAATGCCTAAATGCTGGGTGACCTTGTACCCTTCTAAAAATGTGCTGGTTGTGACTAACATAGTTTTGAATTAGTGAATTAGTGAATTAGTGAATTAGTGAATTAGTGAATTAGTGAGTTATTGGTTTTGCGGTTAAATATAAGGGTTTAGTGTTAAGTTAATGGCAAGGCATGGCAAAGTTGCAATTATATCATCGCGGGCGATGATGATGTTTAGCAGTCCGACAGGTTTAATTATAGTGCACCATCTTTAGGTGATTGATCAAAGCCCCAAAGTTTATATTTAGCATGGGTAAATTAACGTATATTTAAAAAAATCAATTCCCATGCAACCAACCAATTCACCAGCACCGTCGGCCGACGGTATTCAACCTTCAGCACGCTTTAGTTTACTTAATATATTCAAACGGGATTATGAACGTTACGACGGCGTTCCGCCAATAAATATTTACCTGTTGAGACTGCTTTACACCCTGATGTTCCTTTTCCTTAGTTATGATTCGTGGACACATATTATCCGCCACACCGGCCCCTGGGATCCTGCCAATTCAGCAGCCTGGTTTATGTGGGCCTCCTGCGCCTTCATAGCCGTTATCGGCATACGGCGCCCCCTCAAAATGCTGCCAATAGTGCTGTTTGAGATCATCTATAAAACCGGCTGGCTCATCTTTATTGCCTTGCCGCTGTACCAGCGAAATGAATTGACCGGAACACCGGCCGAGAGCATGACCAACAATTTTATGCTGGTTATATTGCCTATCGTGGCCATGCCCTGGAGGTATTTTTTCAGAAAGTATATTGTGGATAAACGCGCAGCATGACGCGGGCAGCGCAATTACAAGGTTTTTCTTGAAATAGACGATAATTAGGGGCATCTGTTATAGTGTACCCGTAGAGGCACTTTATGGACGGCGGGCCAAACCTATAAAATTATTATTATGACTTTTCGACCCGAGCCGTTACAGCATGGTCTTGTTTTACAAAGCGATTATTGGCCAAGAACAGGCAATTCTTTATACAGTTGATCAACAAAAGCTCGTCAAACGGCTTTACAAAAAAATATTTTGCGCCGAGAGCCATACCCATTTGGGCATCTTTTTTTTCGGCTTTTGAACTTGAAAAAATAAACGGGATATCGCAGGTCTGCTTATTTTGTCTTAAAGATAATAAAACGCCATAGCCGTCCAGTCCAGGCATTAAAATATCACAAATGATCAGGTCAGGTTTGAATTCCCGTGCCAGTTGAAGCCCGTAAAGACCGCAATCTGCAGTTTCCACCACAAACCCTTCCAATGTCAACAGTTCGGCTAAAGTCTCCCTGATGTCTTCATTATCCTCGATAACTAAAATCATTTTTTTATTTAACACACGCTAATGGCATAAAAAATACAAATATGGACAGCAAAATTGCCCGGTTGAAGGCCGGTCTGTCTCCCACTGGGTTTTGCCGGTAACCGATCATCCTGGTAAAATCGTTAAAAAGTGCGGAGTTTTATGAATGAGTGAAAGGATCGTCAGCGCCCAGGTTCTTTCAACCAGCAACCAGTTTCCGACCAATTCCTTACGATTACAACATACATATTGCTTTATCGTTTAACAGCCGGAATACGATAAAGTTTCAATCGATGCCTGTTAAAAATATAAGTTTTACTTTCGGCCTTTTTTATCTGTTAGTGTGACGCGCCGTCCCCGCAGGGTCCTCTGCGAGTTTAGGTTAACCCATAAATTTAATTAGGCGGATATGGTCGTCGATTTCACCAAACGTTCCTACGGAACGTGTTTCCTGGGAACCATATTTTATACCAACCAGACGCCCCGATGGGGCGAAAAAATAAAAAATTCGTTCCGTAGGAACGTCTGGTCGGTAGTAGAAATCGATCAAAAAATAGCTTTTACGTTCCGTAGGAACGTTTGGTGGTCGCCGAATTGTCAGTTATGGAGCAATTTATGCGCCTTGATTTTGTGGGTAAACCTAAATCTGCGAGGCCGGAGACGAAAATAGAGGGTAGTCACAGATTGAAAGCATAGTGTGTCCTTAAAGGGACTGGACGGACGGCGGGGAGACACCTAAGGCCGGAGAACAAAAAAGCCGCCGGCTAAAGACCGGCAGCTTATTGAATCTTTTTTTGGAAGGTGACTAAAGAACGGTGAAATCGTCGCTTTTGACAGGGATGGGTAAACCTATCTTTTTTTCGGTGTAATGGGTGGCCGAAAAGTTGAAGTTGTTCACGCTCGAGTTCATGCTGTCTTTTAAGCTGAACTCGTTTGCGGTACCGCTCAGGTTGGCTGTGGCATTGTCGGCTACAGTGATGTCTGCGCTGAAGGCATCCAGGCTTAATTTTGCAGAAGCATTGTTATGAAGGTCAACTTCAAATTCAATGATTGAAAGGTCGCCGAATGATTTCACTTCTGAATTGTCATAAGCGGATACTGACCGAAGGTCGGCAGCGGTAACCCAAACTACCAGTTTTTCGGCTTTGTAAGAGGCGATGCTCAATACGCCGTTCCTGCTTTGTACCTGGGCGCTTTCGGCATAATATTTATCGTAAACCTTTACCTGGTCGGCTGTGCCGTCCGAGATGTATAGTACCACGTTGCCGCGTACTTCAATTTTGTTGATGGCGCTCACATCGGTTAATGTGGTTACGTTGCCGCTGTCTTTGGTTGTTGCTGCGTAAGTTGTTGCTGCTATTCCGGTACTTAAAACAAGTGCTGTGAATAATGTTATGATTTGAGTTTTCATGATCTGTTGTGTTTAATCGTCTTTTACTTTTTTCTATTTTCTAAATACACCAATATGACGATCACAGCAGGGATACGTTACACCAAAAAGGCCTCAAATAGGTACAGCAAGGGGTTTTCCCGGTGAAGCGGGGGTTAGGGTCGGTGAAAACGTTGGTTCAGGGGGACGGGATGGATGACAGCAAATTAATCATGAACTGCCATTTGCCGGTATATAAGCAGTTTCCCTGCGGCGGTTCTTTTCCAGATGCTGATATTCTTCCCGGTAACCGTACCGCTGTTACTGCCCGACTGCCAGTGCACATTGTAAAATCCGTTAACTAAAACATAGTCGCCTAAATCGGTTACTTTAGTGGTGCCTATGTGTACACAGTCAATACCCGAAGCCGGGTTTTCATGGCCGGTGTAATAGTCGGATATGGATTTTTTGCCGATCCGCATCGGTTCATAATAAGGCATATAAATAGCGTCATCAGTATAGTAGGCGGCAAACGCCGCGCCGTCGCCTTTGCGTACCAGCCCCGCCACCTGGCTGTTAAGCTTGTTAATGGTTAGCACGATGGTATTTGCTTCGGGCCTGGGAAAGCTCGTGGTATCCGGGGCAACATAACCGGAAACAGGCACCTGCGGCCGGCTTACATTGCTTACCGATCCGAATATTTCCGCGTGCAGGCTCAGGTTCTGCTCATTATCCGTCTTCCAAATTCTTAAATACTTGCCGTTATAGTCGTATTCTGGTGCATCCTTTTTGATAAGCTTCCAGGTAAAATAACCGGTTTCGATCACATAACCCTTCATTACGGTGAGGTCATATACGCGGCGGTCGCAAAGGGTTACGTTAGCTGAATCAAGCACTTGCCGGTAATATTTTATGATTGCCGGTTTGCCGAAAACAGTAACATGAAATTCCGGCATGAGTACCGCATCGGCGTCGTACTGTTTCATTAACTGCCGGATGTCTTTCTTTACCAAAGCCCGGCCCATTTGATTGTTGGTCAGGCTGATCTTTTTAAGGTAAAATGCCGTATCCTGCTTCTGTGCCGTGGCAAAATGGCTTAGGGTAGCTGCAAAAAATAGTAAAAGCAAAGATTTAGTTTTCATTGGGATGTACTGTAGGTGTATAATGCTGTTAATCAATTGGCTAACGCAAATAACGCTTTTAAAATATACGGCCCGATAAAAATTATTGTTTTTTGCCGCTCCCCGCAGCGAACCTTGTGGAGGCAGGAACAATAACAAGCCGGCAATATCTACCCGCGCAAGACCAGGGAAAAAGCCACGAAATCAGCCAACTTGCACAAATGCTATTTAGTACGTAATTTCAATCCTTACTTTATTCCTAATAGATGGAAAAAGAAATAGCGCAGGCCATTCCTCCGGATATCATTAAGTTCATTCTTGTTTTTGTATTTGCCCTGCTGATCGGGATGGAGCAACGGCGGCATTTTATTAAAGAGGGGCTGGAAACCCAGTTTGGCACCGACCGCACTTTTACGCTCATCGGCATTTTAGGATTTATTCTGTATATCATTTCCCCGCAAACCCTTTTTCCTTTTTTGGGCGGGGGCGCCGCCATTACCGTTTTATTGTCGGTTTATTATCTCCGTAAAATCAGCCTCCAAAAAAGGTTCGGCTTAACTTCTGTCGTCATCGCATTGATCACCTATTGCCTGGCCCCGCTGGTTTACACGCAGCCTACCTGGCTGGTATTGCTCATCGTAGTAGCGGTACTGGTGCTGGTAGAGATAAAAACGACGCTTTTGCAGTTTTCGGAAAAGTTTGATAATGATGAATTTATAACGCTGGCGAAATTTTTGGTCCTGGCCGGGGTCATCCTTCCCCTGCTGCCTGATAAGCCCATATCCCCCCTGTTTAATTTTTCGCCGTATAAATTCTGGTTGGCCATTGTGGCGGTGTCGGCTATTTCCTATTTCAGTTATATCCTTAAAAAATTTGTGTTCCCAAATTCCGGAATCATCCTTACCGGCATTTTAGGCGGCCTGTACAGCAGCACGGCTACCACCATCATCCTGGCCCGTAAAAGCAAAGAGCTCGAGGATGAAAATAAGGTAGCCGCAGCCATCATACTTGCCACAACCATGATGTATGTGCGGCTTTTCCTGCTTGCCCTGTTTTTTAACGCGTCCATCGCATTGCGGCTGGCGCCGGCATTTTCGGTGTCGGTGGTTTTTTCACTCGTTTTTGTGCTTTATTTATACCGGTTAAAACCAGGCAAAACCCAAACTGGCGCGGCTGAAAATATTCAGCCGCACAACAACCCGCTGGAGTTTAAAACCGCCCTGCTGTTTGCCGCCTTGTTTGTCCTTTTTGCTTTCCTGACGGGCTTTGTGACCAAAAATTATGGGAAGGGCGGCATCACCCTCCTTTCGTTTGTGGTGGGTGTTACGGATATCGATCCCTTTATTTTAAACCTGTTTCAAAATAAAGGGACAATGAACGATGTGGTTGTGGTAACCGCCGTGCTAAATGCCGTATCGAGCAATAACCTGTTGAAAATGATCTACGGTATCACGCTGTCCGACCGGTCGGTTAAACGACCGCTCATTGCGGGGTTTGGTATGCTGATCGTGATTGGCTTATTGATGGCGTATGTATTTTGATATCAACCTTGTTTCACGCAAAAAATTGCTTTCTGAATGTTCAAACGCTGAACAAAAATGAACGCTTTTTGGTGCCGGTTCGATTTTTTTGATAGCGTTTTGTACCCTGTTTGGTGGTGTTTCGCAACCGTATTGAACGCTGACATTGGTGTTTTGTAATCGTTTTGAATTGGTTTTAAAGGGTGAATTTTGAGGGTGCGGGGCATAAAAAAGCCAACTGAAATCAGTTGGCAGTTTGCTGGTAATAAATAGTTCGCTAAACCCCGCCTCCCCTTCCCCAGGGAAGGAATCGCACGAGGCCGCTGCGCTTTTTGCACATCACTAAATGATAATATCTGCACATCCGCACATTTGCACATTTGTATCCCGCACGCGCGGGACACATCCGCACATCACTCCCTTTTTTCTTTCAAAATCCGGTTTACGCGGCCTAGTGCGATGCCGAGTTTGTAGGCGATCTGGCGCTGACTGAGGCCGGTTTGCGATAGTTCAAGTACGCAGGCTTCGGTTTTTGTTCCCTCGGGTGGTTTGGGGCAGTACAGGTGGTCGCGTTCGGCTCCGAAGCCGCTGAATTCGAACTTTAAAAAGTTGAGGCGTTTGGCGATACGGAAAAGGCAAACATTATCGGCGCCGTAAAGGCATTGGCCGCTGCGTTGTTTTACCTGTTTAAGGTAGCGCAGCCCTTTTTCGATATGGCTTTCGCCGATAGCAAAGGCGCTATCGGCAAAGTTCATCAGCATTTTGCTGCCTTCCAGGTCGTTGCGGGTAACGGGCAGCGCGGGGTTACGCTTCGGTGTGTGCGCCAGCACCAGTACCGACAGCCCATATTTGGTTTTGAGCGCTTTGAGGTGCTGCATCAACGGCAGTGCCTGGCCGGCGTGCCCGGTGTCGCCGCGCAGGCAGGTGATATTATCCACGATGAGCACACTGGCGCCGGTTTTCACCACAGCATATTCGATGGCTGCTTTCATGTATTCGTTAAAGGTTTTATAGTCGGGCGGCAGCGTGGCGGCGGGGTTAAATTCGGCGCGGTAAAAGCTTTTGGCAAAGGTATAGGTGACGTCGTTATGCGTATACCGGGCATGAAACTGGGCGGCGCTGAGCTCGAAATCGATATACACCACGTCGCACTTATTGGCCTCGCAGCCGAAGGGCGGCATCTGCTCCCGGGCCGCCAACGCATTCCCGATCTGTACGGCCAGGATGGATTTGCCGGCATTGGTATCCGCAAACAAAATGCACAATTCGCCTTGTTGCCACAGCTCGCCAAAGAGCATGCGCGCCGGCGGCGTATTTTTTTCGAGCTCCATCCACTGGTTGGCTGTATGGATGGTAAACAGGTTTTTGCCGCCTTCGGGCACCTGCCCAAACTGGCCGGTCTTTTTTGCGCGGCTGGTATAATCGCGCGCTTCGGTGCGTATAAGTTCAATGAGTTGGATGCGGTCGGACATGGGTAGAGATTGGTTATTAGTGATTGGTGACTAAAGGTTAGAGACTGGTGATTGGAGCCTCAATGCCGCTGTTTACTTAGGGAGTTGGATAGCGGTAATGAAAGCGCTCGGTAGACTCACCTTCCCCACCTTTGGTTGGCACTTCGCTCGCAGACCCTCTGTTCGACTGCGGCTGAAAGAGGGTAAACGCGGCCAGGTCATTTTTAGCAAAGGACATTGATTTGTCATTAATGATTTGTGTTGGCTTCCGGGTATACAGGACCGCTATTTTGAGATTAAAAGATGGGGTTGACGCGTGACAAATCTACTGAATATCAATCAACGGGGTGGTGACACTGTTTTGTCAGCAGCGTTCATTAGCGTTCATCGGTGAACGCTAAACAGGCAAAAATAGTTGTAATTTTACTTTAACTGAACTGATATAAATAATTAATTATCAAATAGTAAAATCGGTTTACTTAAAGTTACTTAGGTGTTCATGTGTTCACGCGTGAACACCCATATTTATTCCGTAAAACCCGGCCTTGTCGATGGCAAAATGATAAAAATCGGCCCATTTTCCTTTACTGTGTCAACCAGCTCAAACCCCAATTTTTTTATTACGTGAACAGAGGCATCGTGTTCAACCCGTACCATCGTCACAATTTTGCTTAAGTTAAGTTGTATAAACCCATAATTTACGAACGCCCTGCCTGCTTCGGTGGCCAGTCCCCTGCCCCAATATGCCTTGCCGATGTAAAGCCCGAGGGTGGCTTCGCCATGGATGGGTCGCCCATCTGAGTTAAAGTGCGGGTAGATGCCACACCGGCCAATGTATTTATTTTCAGGCTTATATACAGCAGCCATCATGCTCAGGCCGTCGCTAACGGGCTTAAGGCCGGCCATAAATCTTTGCTCAGCCTCTTCACGCGGCCGCGGCCTGCCGCCCACATAACAGCGAAAATCAGGATCGGCTTCCATTACGCAATAGGCATCAAGGTCGGCCAAAATATGCCCGCGAAAGTATAGCCTGTCGGTTTCCAGTATAATGTCCGTTGTCATGCGCAATTTTAGTTCATTCCGTAGCCGGGGCCTTTGACAAACCGGCCCGGCGTTGCGCCGGTATGATTGCCATCCTTTAAAACCTGTACGCCGTTCACAAAAACATCCTCAACGCCGGTTGCGTATTGGTGGGGTTGGGTATAGGTGGAGTGATCCTTCACATCAGTTTGGTTAAATATCACTATGTCAGCATAATACCCTTTCAAAAGTGCGCCGCGCTTCTTTAATTTCAGGTTGGTGGCGGGTAGGTACGCGAGCTTGCGGACAGCGTCCTGAAGGGTAATTACTTTTTCGTCCCTCGAATATTTGCCCAGCACCCGCACAAAATTTCCATAGGCGCGTGGGTGGGCGCTGGACTTTAAAAATATGCCCGAATCGGTGTAAGAGCCTTCATCCGAGCAGAAACTAACCCATGGCAGAGCGATCTGTTTTTTTACATTCGCCTCATTCATAAGGAAGTACGCCACGCCTACGCGGGTACTGTCCTGTACGATCAGGTCCATGGCCGTTTTCTCCGGCGACTTATGCCTGATTTTAGCTACCTGTGCCAATGTTTTACCATTAAATTTTTTAAGCGAATCCTGCTTAAAACTTAACAAAAGCACATTATCCGGCGAACCGCAGCCGTAGTACAGGTTTTCCCAGTCGGTTGGGTTACTGTCCATTGCTTTGGCCATTTGCGCGCGGATTTTTGGATCCTGCAGGCGTTCGCGCAGTTTGCCGAAGCCGCCGTCCTGTAATGAGGGCGGGAACGCTGAGGTCATCCCCGTGGCGCCGGCCAGGTAAGTGTACATATTGGCAGTAATGTTAAGCCCCTGTTTGCGTGCATCCTCCACCTGCCTGATCATACTGTCGAGTTTGCCCCAATTGGCTTTGCCGGCCACCTTCATGTGGTAGATCTCCGCGTGAATATTTGCTTCCCTGGCGATGGTAATCAGCTCGTTAAGCGCTTCGTTTACCCGGTTGCCTTCGCTGCGCATGTGCGAAATATACATACCACCATAGGCCGAGGCTTCTTTGCTTAAAGCTACCAATTCATCGGTTTTTGCAAAGAAATCAGGCGGATATATCAGTGACGACCCCACTCCCATGGCGCCTTCTTTCATCGCCTGTTTCACCAGTTGCTGCATTTGTTTTAGTTCGGCAGGCGTTGGGGCGCGATTATCTTCGCCCACTACATAAGTCCGCACCGTGCCGGCACCAATAAACGATGCCACATTGCAGGAAACGCCTTTTTTCTCGAGGAAATTGAGGTAATCGCCCAGTGTTTTCCAATTTACTTTGTACCTGATATCGCCCTCGCCGTCCTCCATTTCCTTTTTCATTTTAGGGGTGACCGGCCCCATACTGCTGCCCTCGCCCATTACTTCCAGCGTTACCCCCTGCCGTATATCGCTTTGCGAGCGCCCATCCTGAATCAGGGTTTCCTGCGCCTGGCTCAGCATATTGATAAACCCCGGTGAAACAGCCATCCCCTTTGCATCGATATCTTCTTTGGCCGATGCTTTCGATAAATCGCCGATGGCGGCTATCGTATCACCATTAATGGCGATATCGGCCTTGTAAGGCGCTCCGCCCTTTCCATCATAGATGTTTCCATTGCGAATGATTTTGTCGTACCTGGCCGTTTTATTACAGCCGGAGAGCACTATAAGTACCAGCAGGGCCAATAAGTAATTGCGCATACATTTGAGATTAGTATCGTCAAAGCTAAAGAAATCGGTTCAACAAAAAATAAAATCGCTTTGATAGCCTGGATTTATGATTTGTGCAATCAATATTTCCAATACACACGGGGTTTAATTTTAAGTAAAAAATTGATTTAATTAACACTTTAAATAGATTACTATAAAAACTTATTAATGAACATTTTATGACGACTTACTTAATGTAACACGCAACAGCTGAGTGAAATTTCCAAAAGCAATTTACCGGCGTTTTTCAATATGACTTGATTAAAAACAGAAACTTTAACTAAGGATACCTATACTATTATTTATTAAGTATTTAAGAAAATTTAATTACACTAATAGCCTTCCTGTAACGTTACCATTAAAACTTTTTACAATCTTTGATAGCGTTAACACAAAAACAAACTAATAAAAGCAAAATGAAACCGATTTTAACTGTACTCCTGGGATTGATCCTCGGTGTCGGGGCAGCAGCGCAAAACCCACAGGTTACCGTCAGCAACGGCAGGCTTGAGGGTACTTTTAACAACGCAACCGGCATCAACAGCTACAAGGGCATCCCCTATGCACTGCCCCCGGTGGGCAACTTGCGATGGAAGGCGCCGCAGCCGCCGGCAAGCTGGAGCGGGGTGCTTAAAGCCGACCATTTCAGCCATATGCCGATGCAAAAACGCGTCTACAGCGATATGGTCTTTCGCGCAGATACCATGAGCGAAGATTGTTTGTACCTGAACGTTTGGACACCCACGCATAAAACCACCGCTAAGCTGCCGGTCCTGGTTTATTTTTATGGTGGCGGATTTTCGGCCGGCGATGGGTCCGAAGCCCGCTACGATGGCGAAAGCATGGCCCAAAAAGGCATTGTTGCCGTTACCATCAATTACCGGCTTGGTATCTTCGGTTTTTTTGCCCATCCGGAGCTCTCAGCCGAAACTCCTTACCATGGGTCAGGTGATTATGGTCTGATGGACCAAACCGCTGCCCTGGTGTGGGTAAAGAAGAATATAAGGGCATTTGGCGGCGACCCGGATCATATTACCATTGCTGGCGAGTCTGCGGGATCTATTGCTGTTTTCGGGCAAATGGCATCACCGCTGTCGCGTAACCTGATTGCCGGCGCCATCGGCGAAAGCGGGGCAATGATTAAACCTACGTTACCGGCCATCAGCCTGGCCGACGGGGAAAACATCGGCGCCGATTTCGCACAAAAGGTTGGTGCAAAGTCGCTGGCAGACTTGCGGGCTAAACCGGCTTCACAGTTGCTGGACGATGCTGCAAAACCGGGCAATTACCGGCTCACTGAAACGATCGACGGTTATTTCCTCCCTAAATCACCAGTGGATATTTTTGAAGCCGGCGAACAGGCCCAAGTGCCCTTGCTGATAGGGTGGAACTCTGCTGAGGTCCCCTACCAGGCTTTTATGCAGGGTGATATGCCAACGGCCGAAAACTACACCAAAAAAATAAAGCAGCGGTTCGGTGCGGATTCTTCAACAGTTTTAAAGCTCTATCCTGGCACTACACAGGACGAGGCGATCAAATCGGCCACAGGCCTTGCCAGCGACACGTTCATCGCCTATGCGACCTGGAAATGGGCTGAAATGCAAGCCGCCACTGGTGGCAAGCCAGTCTACCGCTACCTGTTCTCGACGCCACGGCCCAAGCCCCCAGGCGCCTCCGCAGCTACCGGCAAAATGCCGTCCGCGATGGTCGGCGCTTCACATGCTTCCGAGATTGAATTTGCGATGGGCAACCTGGGCTACGATAAGGTTTTTCCGTGGACCGCCGATGATTACAAAGTGTCCGAAACGATGGAAGCGTATTTTGCCAACTTTATAAAAACAGGCAATCCTAATGGCCCACATCTTCCACGGTGGACTCCCAATACAAAAGGCAGTCCGGTAATGTTTATGAATATTGATGTGACCACGCAACTTCAACCCGAAATAGACCGCGATCGATATTTGTTCCTTGATAAACTCTATTCAAAATAAACCGATTGGTTTTTAATTATAAAAAAATAAACCAAAAGGTCTTTTTATTAAATTAAAAGGCATCTTAAAACCGCGGCATGAAGCGGCTTTTTTATTTGCCTTCCCGACTAGACTTTTGCGTTTGAAATTCATACAAGATTCACTTCAATAACCAAGCGTGAGGTCAACGAAGACAGGTCGTCGCTCCTGCCTTTTGCTGACCATCTCCCCCTTCTATTTTGTTTCCCCCAGTCCAAATTATTGCAATGGTCTGATGATAAGATGTTCTCCGTTAGCGCCACCGACAGCGCTACCAGGAGCTGCGAATAGCACTACTATCACCAGACTGCAGTCAGGCGATTATCAATAACAATAAAATTTCTTATGTAAATTAAGTTTTAAAGATCGCGCTGAAAACGAGTCGAACGATGCTTCTATACTGCGTTGCTGACCAAGCCGCTTGCAGGCCACTAATTATTATCACCCCCTCTTTAGAATAATAAGATCAACATGGAATTTGTAATGGGCCCTGATGGAAAAATATTAGAAGCGGTGCCTGATGACGAGGGTGATCATTATGAACTGACGAGGGTGCGATAGGTAATCGCCAATTACCTATCGCCTATCGCGTAATACTTAAATTCGCAAAATCACCGGGCAATACGTCAGCCCAAAGCCCGACGCCTCCGTCCCGTGCAGAATTTAAACTTTGTATTTTTAGCGATGGCGTGGTGGAATGATCAACAAAAACGGTTATCCAGTTGCCCTGCAAAACAATGGTGGCATGAAACCAATCGTTTGCGTTTGGGACAGGGTTAACCTGGTTTTCATAAACCCAAGGATGTGCCTTACGTAATTTTTCCCAATCGTGATCGGGTAGTCCCATATACTGGACAGACCATCGGCGCGTCGCTGTATCGGTACTGTGAAACCTAAAGGGCCTGAAATAGATCACATCGTAATGGCCGGTGTCCGTAGCATGAAAGGCAATCCCCAAAAAACTTTGCAGAAAAACATCTTTGCCGCGAAGGTCGACATCAATCGTTCCATTTTTGAGGCGCACATCTTTTAGCCACGCAATATTCTTGAGCGAAATCGCCTGTTTTCCGGGCACGTTTATTACCTGTGCGTGATTGCCTGTGTCAGTTTGTAGTTTATCCTTTTTTAGTAAATCTGCCAGGTTATAATGTATAGTGGTTTGAGCGCCTGCCGAGTAAGCCGACACAAAGAACAATAAGTTGAGCAGTATTTTTGGGGTCATAGCCTTTTTCATTTGACTTACCAAATATGGAGACTCCCGATCTATCATACTGTTCAAAACCGTTTCAAATCGGTTCAATCCGTTGGGTAATGGATTCCTGCTATTTCCCTTATTTTGTCCAGCGTTTCCATCATCAACAATGTATCCGCAAAGCTCATCACAGGGCTTTCGGTTAAGCCCTTTCGTAAGCAGTCATTTACATGCCTCGCCTCATACTGGTATCCAAAACCTGTTTCATTTGCAAGCGGAATAACCTCACGCGTGTTCACCCGTCCCGGAAAATATTCTACAGAAGATGATGTTTCATAAAACCTGGAGGTAAGCCTGATGCGGCCGCCGGTGCCGCCGATATCAGCGTCGGTAGCCAAATTTGAAGCAAAAGAGGAAAACAGCTGTGCCAATGAGCCATTTTTATAACGGAAAGTTACCGCACACATTTCATCCACGCCGGTAGGCGCGGGCGTCATTACCGCATCGATTTGGTCGGGTTTCCCGAGTGTGCATAATGCCATAAAAACATTGTAAATGCCGATGTCCAGCAATGTGCCCCCGCCTAAAGCCGGGTCGAATATTCGTTTCGGCACGGGTGCCTGCGGTATAAATCCGAAGTTCACCAATACCGACCTGATCTCACCCAGCATCCCCTGCCCTATCATTTCCTGCATCTTTTTAAAATGCGGCTGAAATTTGGTCCATAGGGCCTCCATTAAAAATATTTTCTTTTCCCGGGCAAGGCAGATCATTTCATTGGCTTGCCGCGCGTTCATCGCGAAAGGCTTTTCGCACAAAACGGCTTTACTATTTTCAAGGCAAAGCATGGTGTTTTCGTGATGCAGATTATGAGGAGTTGCGATGTAAATCACATCTACTTCTGGATTTTGGGCAAGCGCCTCGTAGCTGTCGTGCCTATATTTTACCGGGAACTCTGCCGCAAAATCATCGGCGGATTGCTGCGAGCGCGAACCAATGGCTATCAGTTCTGCGTCTTCAACGAGTTTCAAATCGGTCGCAAATTTTCGGGCTATACGGCCTGCCCCTAATATTCCCCAGCGAATGGTTTTCATTTAGTTTTCTGCCAAAATTACAAAGTTTTATAAACCAGTTTTTAATGAGCAAGAAGATTTAATAACTTTCAACAACGTACTGAATATGTTTACTGCTTATATTGTCATTTAAAAAGTCAAAAAGGTACTTAACAAATAAAACATGGAAGGGAAAAACAAGCGGTCGGAGCACTCAATAGAAGAAGAACAAATACGTGAAGCCCTGAATGCCCACTGGCAAGCATCCGCGGCCGGTGATGTAAACGCCGAACATGCTATTTACGCTGATGATGCTATCTGTGATTATCCACAATCAGGCGAACGTATCCTCGGGCGAAAAAATTTGCAATCTTTGAGGAGCCATCATCCGGGTAAGCCGTCTGGCTTCAAAGTCAGGCGAATACTCGGAAATGATGATCTCTGGATCACGGAATACACCATCAACTACCAGGGGCAGCAAGCATTCACAGTAAGCATTATGGAGTTCCGCAACGGTAAGGTGGTGCACGAGACGCAGTATTTCGCAGACGCCTTCGAGGCGCCGGCCTGGCGAAGTCAATGGGTTGAGCAAATGGCGTGATGCATCCCAAACAAAAAACCCAGCCAAATTGACCGGGTTTAATTCAGTGCGGAACCTGAGTATTCGTTATAACACCTTGAAGATATTTTGTTGATTATCGGTCAATAATAGCTTCCTACAAGTAACGTTGACATAGAACTGCCGAAACTATGCAGCTTCAAAAGGAAATGTTTTGTTGGACAATACCTATTTATAGTCATACTCGTTAATTGCTCCTTGTTGTAAAAACCTGATAAAAATATGCTACGCTATCAACTTCACCATTATGAAATCTTTTAAAAGCCTTGCTAATTGGATCGCAGACAGTACCATCCGAAAGCCTAATAACGATGGATGCCATAGTTACCCCTTCGGGTAAATTTGCATCTTCCTGTTTTATCCATTTCCCGAAATTATTTCTTGCCATAACTTCTCCAACATAGCATCCGCAAACAAAGATCGTTTCAGCAAAATCGTTCGCTGTAAGTCCTTCATCTCTAAATCGCTGTAAGAATTTATCGGCAAAATCAATAGAGACTGCAGAATAATCAAGTTCTATTTTATCCTGAGTCTTTACGGCATTTACGTATTGATTTGCAAAATTCGCTCCATTCTCAGGGGCAATCGTAAATTTCAAGTTTAGCGTCCTTGTGGGGAAAGGGCTTGTTTGGCCATTTCGTTTAGCCCCGAAAATGTTTTTGAAAAAGCTCATTTTAGGTTGCTTTTATTTATGCGAATATAGTAAATAACTAAAAAAACCCAGCCAAATTGACCGGGTTCTTATTCATTTCAGTGTGCGGAAGAAGGGACTCGAACCCCCACGCCTCGCGGCGCCAGATCCTAAGTCTGGTGCGGCTACCAATTACGCCACTTCCGCATTAGGATTTTTTATGAGGTGGCAAAGATAATTATTTTTTTGGATTACACCGATTACTTTTGATTTCACCGATTATTGCCTGGGATTTCACCGATTCATGCCGTTGATCAGTTGTTCAAAATATTCCGGTGCATGCGATAACCGGCTGCCATACCACGAAAATAACTCGCCATCAACCAGTTTTATTTTTGCATTCGGAACAATTGCTTTCAATTCATTAGTATGTTTTTCCTTAAATGGATATGGCTCTGATGACAAGAAAATAACGTCCGGATTTGCTTCCAGTAATGCTTCAGGATTAATTTCGGGGTATCGCTCCGGTTCGAATGCGTTAATCAGCCCGCATTTCTGCAGCATGCTATCGATAAAGGTGCCTTTTCCGACCACCATATAAGGCTTGCGCCAGATAAAATAGGCGACGCGTTTCCCCGATGGCCTAATGGATAGGTTAGCGAATTTCCGGGCGATCTCTGCGGCCAGCTCCTTGGCCACGGAGGTTTTACGGACCATTTCCCCTACCCTTTCTATCATGTCAATCGCTCCAGTCAGGTCGCTAATGTCACTGATCCAAACCGGACAGATGTTCATCAATTCCTCAACTTGACTGCGTTCGTTTTCCTCTTTATTGGCAATGATCAGGTCGGGCTGCAGCGATTTGATCTTTTCGATATCTAATTGTTTGGTGCCTCCGACTTTTGTAACTTGTTTAACCTTTCCTTCCGGGTGGATACAGAATTTGGTTACGCCAACGATCTTTTCAGTAAGGCCCAAATCAAACAACAACTCGGTTTGTGAAGGCACGATCGACACAATCCTTTTCGGCGTCGACGGCAGGACGATTTCACGGTTAAGCTGGTCCTGATAAATGAACATATTTTTTGTTATGTTAACCAGCTTGTGCAAGCTGAATTAAATAAATCAATCAACTATTGATTATAAATCTGGTAGATGCCCGATAAACCTGCGCCATCCGATGCCCTGACCAATACAGCGGTTATCTTTTTCTCGATCATCAGTTGTTCTGCCTGGTGAATAAATTCGTTTTCATCAACAAAAACCGGCGTTTTTGTCATCATTTCGGCCACTGAAAGTGTTGCAGTATCAGAGTGCCGCATTAGCGCACGGCGAAGGTCGCCATCAGTGATGATGCCATGTACATGCCCGGTATCCCCAACGATCACCATCCCCAGCCTACCCTCTGACATACGCAGCAGTACATCAGTAAATGAGGCACCCTCGTTTATAAATGGCAGGTTGTCTGTACGCATCAAATCCTTAACACGTACCAGCAATTTGCGCCCCAAACTGCCGCCGGGGTGAAAACGCGCAAAATCCTCATGCTGAAACTGCCGGCATTCCATCAGCGCCACCGCCAGTGCGTCACCCATCACTAATGCAGCAGTAGTTGACGAAGTCGGCGCCAGCGAAAGCGGGCAAGCCTCCTGTTTAATGGCTGTGTTCAAATGAAAATGACTGTTTTTGGCGACTGTCGAATCCGGATTGCCGGTTATGCTGATAATAGTATTCTTATTCCACTGGAAAAACGGGATCAGTTTAAGCACCTCATCTGTTTCGCCGGAGTAAGTGATCAGGATGACTATATCATTGCTACCAACCATGCCCAGGTCACCATGAAATGCCTCGCCAGGATGCAGGAAAAACGATGGTGTGCCGGTGCTGGCCAGCGTAGCCGCTATCTTTTTACCGATAATACCCGATTTACCGATACCTGTAACGATCACTTTTCCCTCGGTAGCCAAAATTACCTCCACCACTTTGGTAAATGAATCGTCGATGCCATCGGCCACCAATTTCAGCGACTCGATCTCGATATTAAAAACCCTTTTGGCGATGTCTTTCATGCTCAATATTAACTTACCAGCGGTGCAATTACGCTTTCCAATTCGTGCAGTTTAACCATGTTCGGGCCATCGCTAAGCGCACAATCCGGGTCGGGATGGGTTTCCATAAAGTAACCGCTGGCGCCGAAAGCTTTGGCGGCCAGGGCCATCATCGGCACAAAAGTACGATCGCCGCCGGTTTTGCCTCCTGCCCCGCCCGGCCGCTGCACCGAATGGGTGCAATCCATGCAAATCGGGTGGCCAAAGGCCTTCATATCATAAATATTGCGAAAATCAACCGCCAGGTTATTATACCCGTACATATTACCGCGTTCGGTCAGGATTACCTGGTTATTGCCCGCCTCGATCACCTTTTGTGCCGGGTAAAACATATCCTGGCCTGATAAAAACTGTGCTTTTTTTATGTTGACGATCTTTCCGGTTTTAGCAGCAGCCACTAATAAATCGGTCTGGCGGCACAAAAACGCCGGGATCTGTAAAATATCAACCACTTCGCCAACGATGGCGGCCTGGTAACTCTCGTGAATATCAGTAGTAAGCGGCAAGCCGAAACGTTCTTTCACTTTCAGCAACATTTCCATGCCTTTCTCCAGCCCGGGCCCGCGGTACGAATGGATGGAGGTGCGGTTAGCCTTATCAAAGGATGACTTAAACACCACCGGCACATTAAACTTCTGCCCTATCTCCGCCACCTTTTCGGCCACGGTGTACAAAAGCTCCTGGTTCTCCATTACACATGGCCCCAGTATAAAAAACGGCCGCTGCCGCATCTGGTCGAATAACATAGGGCAAAGATGATAATTTTATTTTTAGTCCGAAAGTCTGCAAGTCGGCAAGTCCGAAAGACGGAACTGATCAATATGGTCAGTCTATAGACAGTTTTTCTTTCGGACTTTCGGACTTTCGGACTACTTTTGTCTAATGAATTACTTTGAATTTTACGGCATAAAAGAATCCTTCACCCCTGACGTCTCACTGCTCAAAAAGAAATTTTACGAGTTGAGCAAAGAGTACCACCCGGATTTTTATGCCAATGACAACGACGAAAAACAGCAAGAAATCCTCGAGCTATCCACTCTCAACAACAAAGCCTGGCAAACCCTGAGCGACCCATACAAGCGACTCGAATATATTTTAAAGCAGCACGAACTGCTGCAGGAAGGCGCAAAACCCCAGCTTCCCGGGGATTTTTTAATGGAAATGCTGGAAATCAACGAGCGGCTGATGGAAATAGAAGATGCGGATGAACTGGCAAAACTAACCAGCGAAGTGCTTGCTGTTGAGGACGATATCAAACAAAAACTGGAACATGTCCAGCATGGTTACGCCCAGTTAAACGACACCGCCAAAGATGAACGCCTGAACGAAATTGCAGATTGTTACTACAGGCAAAAATACCTGTTGCGGATTAAAGAGAGTTTAGATACATTTGCATCCCGCTTTTGAACGAATTAAACCAGCGTTTAAAAATGAACAGGCCCAGATGGCGGAATAGGTAGACGCGCTGGTCTCAAACACCTGTGGTCGCAAGGCCGTGCCGGTTCGACCCCGGCTCTGGGTACCGAAGGCTGGTTTGCTTTAAGGCAAACCGGCCTTTTTGATTTTTCCGGCTGGCGTTCACGTGTTCACGCGAATCGGAAAATGAACACTTTGAACATTATGAACACTATTATGTTAAGCAGAATTAGGTGTTAATTTATTGATAATAAGATACTTATTTAAATCTGCTAAGAAACCGGCTGGTCTTTTTTGATAAAATGGGCGTTCATTTTTTGAATGCTGAAAGAACACTTATTTAATCCTCATTTTTTGCCTATCCCCTGAAAAAAGTTGACACTTTTGGTGATTAATCCTGTTGTTCTTTTACAGAATGCTTTCCAAAAAACTTCCATTTTCTGTCATCGGTTTAAAATTATGCAGGGCGCCCCTCGTGGGCGCCCTGCCTCCCAATGCATCGGCCACATCTGCACCCACCCTTGTTGTCCGGTGTCATTTTGACGACGTTTTCCTTCCGTACATTCCGGGCGACCACAAGGGTCGCCCCTACGGGCGCCTGCCCTTTTCATACCCCTTTGATATGCCCCAAACCAGTCACGCAACGCCTTCGAAACGGTTACGGAAAGGGTACAAAAGACATCGAAAAAAATCGTTCGGCAGCCAAAAAGCGTTCATTTTCGTTCATCGGATGAACGGCGCGATGGGGCTGTTTTTCTTATAATGCCGCCAATTCCGCAAATCAGATCAAAATCGTAAGTTTGTTTTGAAGCAACAAGCACCTGCACATGCCGTTTTTATCCTATATATCTGCACCTTCTCAGCATGATGGTTATCTGCAGCATATCCCCAGCCTTAAAAACGGCCTGCAGCTCCAACTGAAAAATAATGTTACCTTTTTCGTCGGCGAAAACGGTTCGGGCAAATCCACCGTACTGGAAGCCATTGCCGAGCAATGCGGGTTCAGCCTCCGGGGCGGTAACCGTAACCATAATTTAAACACCGGCTGGCGTTTTGAGGGATATGAAACGCCATTGGCCAGGGAAATGAAAGTCGGCTGGACTCCGAAACGTATTAGTGATGGCTTTTTTATGCGGGCGGAAAGTTTTTTCAATTTTGCGTCCTATATCGACGAACTGGCAATGGACGATAACCGCATTTTAAAAGCTTACGGCGGGCGCTCATTGCACCACCAATCGCACGGCGAATCGTTCCTCTCGCTGTTTAGCAACCAATTCGAAAATGGCGTTTATATCCTCGATGAGCCCGAGGCGGCCTTATCACCGTCCAGGATACTGGCCTTTATGGCGGTTATCAGCGAGCTCGAAAAAGGCGGCCGTGCCCAGTTCATTATTGCCACCCACTCCCCTATGCTCATCTGCTACCCCGGCGCCACTATTTACCAGTTTGACGAAATCGGCGTGAACGAAACCACTTACCAGGAAACCGAGCATTTTACGCTCACCAAATCGTTTTTGGATAACCCCGAATTATACCTGAGGCATTTGATGGAAGGGTAAATGTGTTTCGACCAATCGTTTCACCTACTTAACAAACTCACCAAAATGCCACAGTATCCCCGAAGGGTCATGCAGAAAGCATTCCCTTCCCCAGGGATGATTCCGGATGGGCGTTAGTTTTACGCCTTTATATTTATTGGGAAGGTTTAAAGTCAAAAGTTCGTTATAATGCCGGCTAACGTCGTCAACTTCCAAAAACACCATGGTATTGTCAACCCAGTCTTTCACATAAGCATCCTGCAAATAAAACCCCAGCCCGTCCGTCAGGAAAAGCGACATATTAGGAAACAAAACACGCTCTTCAAAACCCAGGTCGCGGTAAAAGCTGCGTGATATTTCAAAGTTTTCGGCGCCGATAAAGGGGCGGATGGATTTGGCTTTGTGTTGCATGGTCTGCGCTTTTGATATTGTCAGGACAAGATAATGTTAATTCGTAAATTGTCAACCAGCACTTCAATGACAAAACAACTCATGACACGCCAACCTATACTTAACCTGTTAGCCAGTTACACCGCTTCCAACGAATCCGAACTTGCCGGGGTTCATCGAACCACGGAATTTATCCAATCCCACCCCGACTGTTTCGAGCGCACCTTGCTCACTGGTCACGTAACCGGTTCTGCCTGGATCGTCAATGAAGGCTTCACGCACGTATTGCTCATCCACCACTTTAAGCTTAACCGCTGGCTGCAACCGGGCGGGCACTGCGATGGCGACGGCGATGTTTTGAATGTGGCCCTAAAAGAGGCCGGCGAAGAAACCGGCTTAACGGTAAAACCTGTAAGCGACCGTATTTTTGATGTGGATATCCACCAGATCCCCCAACGCGGCGACGTACCTGCCCATTTGCATTACGACATTCGCTTTTTGTTTACAGCGGATATGGGCCAGTCGTTGATTTTGAACCAACAGGAAACCAGGGACATTAAATGGGTGCTTATACGCGAAGTGTCGATACTAAACGATTCTGAAGGCGTGATGCGGATGGTGCTGAAAACGTTGATGCTGGCATTAGGTTTAGCGTTATTATAGGTTGCTGGGGGCGGTTAGGCATTTCGGCTTGTCAGTGAAAAACGCCAACAAAGACGAAAAAAAACACCAGCAAAGGCAGGAACAGTTATCTGATATGCCGTTTTATTAAAAGAATTTCTTATCTAAAAGCTTTATCGATACTTTTAGGTATGAAACTCTTCAAGATTTTTAGAAAAAAGACTCAAAAACCTCTCGATCTAAGTTCGGAAAAACAATTGAGATATCTGATCGACTATATCCCGGATTTCTATAAAAATCAACGACAATACATTAATGCCGGAATGTTTCTCGACCACCACGAGTGGGTATTGGCACTTGAATCGCTTATTGAACTGGCTGACGAAATCGGCCATTATTTTTCCGAAGAGTTTTGGGAAAGACTTGCCAGTGCTGCAAAGACGCTGGACTTGGTTGAATTATCCGACTATTGCCTAAAACAAATTAAGCGTAATGAACAAGACTTGAAATTTAAAACGCCTTATGGATGGACAACAATAAAAATTGATGAAACCCACTTTAAACATCATATTTCAGACAAATTAAAGGAAAAATGGGCAACGGATAGGCGAAAAAAAGACAAAATTAAAGACTTGATGGGAACCAATGGGGTTCATTTAAAATCTGATGGGCGGAGTGGTTTTATTTATATTGTTGAAGAAAAAAAATTGGCAGAGGTTGACTTTGAATTAGGCACAAAAGCATTGATCATATACTTCAGCCGTTTAAGCAATTGGGTTTTGCCTGATAAACTTATTTTGAAACCCGAAGAAAAATTAAAAATCAGGAACGATATTGAGGGCTGGGCAGTAAAAACAAATAACGCAATTGATTTTGATGAATGAAGGCTTCAATACTACATTTACACCCACACAAAATTTATTTTAATCCACGATCTGTCAAAATGAAGCTGTTATCCCACCTGCTACTTATTCCCGTTTTACTCACAGCAACCGTTTATACAGCCTCCGCCCAACACAAAAAGGACTATACCCAACTGGTCAACCCGTTCATCGGCACCGGCGGCCACGGCCACACCTACCCCGGTGCTGTAGCACCTTTCGGGATGGTACAGCTAAGCCCCGATACCCGGCTAACCGGCTGGGACGGCTGCTCGGGCTATTATTATACCGATACCACGGTTTATGGCTTTTCGCATACGCATTTGAGCGGAACCGGCATAGCCGATTATTGTGACGTTTTATTTATGCCCACCACCGGCGAGCCTCAATTTAAAAACAAAGAATATAGATCGGGCTTTAAAAAGAAAAATGAACAGGCCTCGCCCGGCTATTATAAAACGCACCTGGATAAATATGATATCGATGTTGAGCTTACCGCTACTACTCGGGCGGGCGTGCATCGCTATACCTTCCCAAAAACCGCGGAGGCCAATATTATTATCGACCTGCTGCACCGCGACCAGGTGCTTGATTCGTGGATCGAAGTGGTAAACGATCATGAGATCAGGGGCTTTCGCCGTTCACAGTCATGGGCGGCCGACCAGTCGCTTTACTTTTATGCAAAATTCTCCAAACCATTTAAGACCTACGGCATCGCCTTAAATGATACGCTGCAGCCCGGAAAAAGCAAATTGCAGGGTAAAAACATCAAAATGTATATCAGGTTTGACAGCCCGGGCGAAGTGGTTGCTAAAGTGGGTATTTCATCGGTCAGCACGGATGGCGCCTTAAAAAACCTGGATGCCGAGGTGCCTGATTTTGATTTTAAGCGGGTAATGAAGGAAGCCAAACAGGCCTGGGAAAATGAACTGTCGAAGATCGAGGTGGAAGGCGGTGGCCAGGACATTTCGGCCCAGCAAAAAGAGTATCAGCAAACTATGCTCGCAAGCGGCACGCAGGCGGGGTACAGCCAGCGCGGCGCGACAAAAAAGCAGCTGACCGACTATGCCAAACAAAGGCAAACCATTTTTTATACGGCGCTCTACCACGCTATGCTGGCGCCCAACGTTTACAGCGATGTTGACGGGCAATACCGGGGAATGGACCAAAAGGTCCATTCCGCCGATGGCTTCACTTACTACACCGTTTTCTCGCTATGGGATACTTACCGCGCCGAGGACCCGCTGATGAACCTGATCGACCGGAAACGCACGCTTGATTTTGTAAAATCATTCCTGGCGATGTATGAGCAGGGCGGCCTGCTGCCCATCTGGCCGCTGGCCTCTAACGAAACGTATTGTATGGTAGGCAATCACTCCATCCCGGTCATCGTGGACGCTTATGCCAAAGGCATCCGCGATTTTAATGCTGAAGAAGCGTTAACGGCCATGAAGGCCGCCGTAAACCGCAACCAGTTCGGGCTGGATTCGTACCGGAAAAATGGGGTGGTATTATCGGACGATGAGCCGGAATCGGTCTCCAAAACGCTGGAATATGCTATTGACGACTGGTGCATTGCCCAAATGGCCCGGATGATGAACAAGCCGGAGGATTACAAGGAATTCATCAAACGCGCCCAGTACTGGAAAAATAATTTCAACACCGAGAACGGTTTTATGCAAGCCCGGGCAAATGGCGGCTGGTACACGCCATTTGATCCGCGCGAGATCAATAACAATTATACCGAGGGCAATGCCTGGCAATACTCCTTTTTAGCGCCGCAGGATGTGGAGTCGCTGTCGGACGCGATGGGTGGCAAGGCGGCGTTTGAAGCCAAACTGGATGAATTGTTTACCATGGATTCCAAACTTACCGGCCGGCCGCAGGATGATGTGAGCGGGCTGATCGGCCAGTATGCTCATGGTAATGAACCGAGCCACCACATGGCCTACCTATTCAACTTCACCGATTCGCCCGACAAAACGCAATACTATGTTAATAAGATACTGAACGAGCAATACAGCGATCAGCCCGACGGCTTGTCGGGCAACGAGGATTGCGGGCAGATGTCGGCCTGGTATGTCATCAGTTCGCTGGGCATTTATAATATCATGCCGGGACAAAACCAGTTCCAGCTGGGGATATCGGAGTTTGATAAAGCGGTGATTCACCTGGAGAACGGCAAAAAATTCACTATAGTCAATTCAGGGGCCAGCATCGGCAAAGGAAATTTTTATATCCAGGGAATGAATTTGAATAACAAACCTTATAATAAGGTGTACCTGGATTATGAGGACGTGGAAAAAGGCGGCGAGTTCGAAGTGCTGAGTGGAAAACTGCCTAACCGCCTGTTTATGCAGGACCTGGAAAAGCCAGCTTCCAGGATATCAGATGAGCTGATCATACCCGATCCTTATATTGTTTCGTCCGGCAAAACCTTTAAAAAACCTATCAGCATCGAAATAAAATGCGCCGATGCAAAAGCGAAGATATATTACACGCTTGATGGCAGCGACCCCTCGGCAAATTCAACGCCCTACGCGGCTCCTATCGGTATCTCATCAAACACAACAGTAAAGGCCATCGCTATCGATAATGGCAAAAGCAGCTTTGTTGATGAAGGCACGTTCACGAAAGTGCGGGACGATCTCAAACTAACCCTGGTTAACAAATACCTGCCCAATTATGCAGATGAAGGCGATAACGCCTTAATAAATGGCATACGCGGCAAGGCCAACTGGCGGCTGGGCAACTGGCAGGGCTACCAGGGTGTGGATTTGATTGCCATTGTGGATATGGGCAAGGTTAAGCCGGTTAAACAGGTAACTTTGGGTACGCTGCAGGACACCCGGTCATGGATTGTATTCCCGAAATATGTTGAGTTTTGGACATCTGAGGATGGGTTGAATTATAAACTGGCAAACACTATCAATACTAAGGTGGATGTTAAGGACCTGAATGTGCAAACGCAGGATTTTACGGCACCGTTAAATTCCAACACGCGCTATATTAAGTTGGTGGCCAAACAATACGGTCCGCTGCCGGATTGGCATGAAAGCAAAGGCGCGCCGTCGTATATTTTCGCGGATGAGATTGTAGTGGAGTGAGTGAAAGATTTTGCTGTAGAGGCGCAATATTTTGCGTCCCGAAACGAAATGACTGAAAAATTTACAATAATTCCTGGCATGGGGTCGGAGACGCAAAATATTGCGCCTCTACAAAAAAAAGCAGGGACACAACCATTGCGCCCCTGCCAACCAATTGTAAACCAAAAAATCAATTAAACCGTTTCAACTAAAAAAACTATCTTTTATCTCGCGATAAATTGGCGAGATCGTTTTACTATTCCTGTTCGGTCACCGGCCATTTTGCCAATACATAACCAGCTATGCCCTGGCCCATTTCATGGGCAGCCTTTATGTCAAACGGGTAATGTATTCCGCCATAAAGCCGGCTTTGGTCATTATCCTGTTCACCCTGGCTTAACGATTCGATCACTCTTGACGATTCGCCTGGTGTAGTAGTGTGCAACTCAAGATGATTTTTGTCGCCATAAAACTTTTTAAGCACGTCAAACCCGGCCGTTACGGTGCCGCAGTGACCGCATGGATAACTTGGATGCGGCGGCGTGGCCAACAGCGGCGTCCAGGCAGCATAATCGTTGGTTACCGAGCCGTCAGTATTTGCATTTAGCGCGGTAACCGGCCGCCAGAATAAATAATGATATTTTGCATCGAACAGCGCTATCCTGGCGTCAGCTTCGGCGAGATCTGTAAGAAAGAAAACCAAAGCGGCTTGTTCAATTGTCGATCCATGCTGTTTTGCAAGTATCCGGGCCGCTTCGTTTACGGTAAGCTCGGCATCCTGCTTATAAAATTGGGCGATATGGGTTTGCTCAGCTGTGCGCGTACTACTATTGGCCGAGCCTATTTCGGCAACAATGGCCAGGTCTTTCTTAAATGCTTCGGTTCCTGGTACGGGCGGCGCAGCAGGTCGAAACTGATCTCCTGATTTTATTAAAAATGGCTTGACCTTACCCCATTGCTGGTTAATCCCCGGCGCAAATGCCGGTGGTGTTGGCCGGTACTCTCCTATCCCTGGTTTTGCCGGGCCGGGATAAGTCACATTTGGTGCTGCCCCATCATTAGACCGAAAAGCAACAATATCAGCAGCTGTTGCGGCGCCAACTTTTTGCCCGTTATCGACAGATCCATCTGTAACTTGCGCTAAGCTATTTGCCAAAGCTGAATCCAGGCTGGCTTTTTGATTAGGGAAATAAGCAACCAAAACATCATGTGCCGCCTGTGCCACGGCAGCCTCTTCCGATGCCGGATCGGTTTGCCGGGCAAGATAATGATAAGGCTTGCCAATATGTTTGATCGAGTTCACGGCGTCATAAACCGCTATCGCTTCAATAGCAAGCGTTCGGCTTGTTTCGTTTGTGTTTTGCTTCGCGATTTTTGCCGCCTTTATGGTTACCAGGTTCCATTGGATCACCACATCTGCGGAGGGAGTCGCAGGTAACGGGAATATTTGGTAAATCCCAAAAATAATCAAAAATGTCAGCGGTGTGAATACGAAGGTGCGTGTTAGCATAAATAAATCGATCAATGGTCGGAGCAAATATATTGATATTTATCATTATTCCTATCGAAATGATAGAAATTTAAAGCGTTGATTATAAATATATTATATTTTTTATTTGAATATTATTCCTTCAAGAGCAGTGTTTTCGCCTCTTCCAGCTTCTCTTTTTCCTCTTTCGGCAAAACCGGGTATTCCAATTTCAGTCCTTTTAATGTATCCAATATAATGGAGGATATGGCAATCCGCGTAAACCACTTCTTATCCGCAGGCAACACATACCATGGGCAGTCATCGGTGGCCGTTTCCTGTATGGCTTTTTCATAAGCCTTCATATAATCGTCCCAAAACTCGCGTTCATAAATATCGGCTGCAGAGAATTTCCAGTTTTTGTCAGGGTCATCTATCCTTTCCAAAAAGCGTTTCTTTTGCTCATCTTTTGACAGGTTCAAAAAAAACTTAATAATAACGGTGCCGTTATCCGTCAAATGCTTTTCAAACGATCGGATGCTTTCATAACGGTGTTTCCAGAATTTTTTGTCGATGTCATCAACACTTTTGATGCCCGGCAGCTTTTCTTTCAGCAGCAGGTCAGGGTGAACTTTGGTGATCAGTACATTTTCGTAATGCGACCGGTTATGCACCCCTATCCTGCCAAATTCAGGCAGCGCTTTAACGGTTCGCCATAAAAAATCATGCGATAATTCTTCGTGGCTAGGTTCTTTAAAACTAAATACTGCGCAGCCCTCGGGGTTCAGTCCGCTTAGCGTGTGCGATATAGCGCCATCCTTGCCGGCCGCATCCATCGCCTGGAAAATAATCAATATGCTGTAACAGGCATCGGCATATAGCGCTTCCTGCATCGCCGACAGCTGTTTAACCATATCCGACAACAGTTCGTCCGTTTCTTCTTTCCGGTAATTGCCCGAGAACGACGTGTCATGATCTTTTAAAGAAAAATTTTCTCCGCCAGTTATTTTAAATTTGCTAATTATGTCCTCCATAGAAACAAAATTTGATAGATTGAAGTTAGTGCTAAAATTAACCTTGCAAAATATCGTTGTTAATAAATGTTAACCCGGCTATGATATAGCCCTTTATTTTTACATCTTTACCGCATGTTCCGCCGCATAAAAAACCGTTTTTTAAGGTATTTTGTTATATTTTTTTATTTCGTCATCCTGTTCTTTTGTGCCATCGAGCTCAATTTTTTATGGCTTTTTGGTTACACACCTGATATGCAGGACATAAAAGAGCCTTCCCTGTCTCTGCCCTCTGAAGTTTATTATTCTGACGGCACACTCATTGGCCGTTTTTACAGGGAGGACCGATCGCCGGTTGAATATAAGGATATATCCCCCAACGTGATCAACGCCCTTGTCTCCACGGAAGACGCCCGCTTCTATAACCACCACGGCATTGATGTTTACGGCACTTTAACCAGTATGTTATCCACCGCTAAGGGCGACAAACGCGGCGGCAGCACGATCACGCAGCAGTTGGCCAAAAACCTTTTCGAAACGCGGAGCAGGAAATCGCAGGGGTTGATCAAACATGTACCCCTTATCCGGACGATGGTTTATAAATGTAAGGAATGGATAACGGCGCTGAAGATAGAGCACGTGTATAATAAGCAGGAAATACTGACGCTATATTTAAATACAGTGCCGTTCGGTAGTCATTCATTCGGGATAAAGACGGCCTCGCTTAAATTTTTCAATAAACTACCCGATAAATTAGACCCGGCCGAGGCGGCTACATTGGTGGGCATGCTGAAGGCAACCTCCACCTATAACCCGATCAACAACCCCGATCATGCGCTCGAACGGCGTAATATTGTACTGGGGCAAATGCTGAAGTATAATTATTTGAACCAGGCTGATTATGATGAAAATACAAAACTACCTTTAAACCTGGACCTGCGTTATACCGGCAGCGGCAACCAGGATGACTCATACATCCGTGAAGCGGTGGAAAGGTGGCTGAAAAAGTGGTGCCGCGATAATGATTACGACCTTTATAACGACGGGCTCAAGATTTATACGACTATCGACCCGCGTTTGCAGCACTACGCAGAAATAGCCGTTGCAGCAAAAATGAAAATGCTGCAAAGCAGGTTCAACGACCTGTGGGGTAAAAGAAATCCATGGAGGGATTTGAACGGCAACGAAATTGTCGACTTTGTACAGAAAAATGAAGAAAAACTGCCTATTTATGCGCTCTTGGAAAAAAAATTCAACAACGATTCCAAACTGATCGATCAGTATTTTGAAAGGCCTAAAAAGATGAAGGTGTTCACCTGGCACGGCGAACGAGATACGACGCTTTCCACCGTGGATTCCATTAAATACTATGCGAAGCTTTTAAATACCGGTATGATGACTATTGAACCCTCAACAGGCAAAATAAAAGTTTGGGTGGGCGGCATCAACTTTAAATATTTTAATTACGATCACGTAAACCAGGCAAAACGCCAGGCCGGCTCCACATTTAAGCCATTTGCCTACTGCGCGGCACTTGATAACGGCTTTACCCCCTGCGATAAATTTACGGACCAGTTTGTTTCCATTAAATACATGGACGGCGGGAAACAGCAGGTTTGGGAACCCAAAAATGCAACCTATGTGTTTACCGGCCAGGAAATGTCGTTACGCTGGGCTATGGGTGCGTCCATCAACTCCATCACAGCACAGTTAACAGAAAAAGTTGGTTGGGACAAGGTGGTACAATATGCGCATAAATGTGGTATTGAAAGCCCGCTAAAGTCGGTTCCTTCGGTATGTCTCGGAACAAATGACGTTTCGGTATATGAAATGGTGCGTGCATACAGCACGTTTTTAAATAAAGGCCAGCGGATCGATCCCGTGCTGGTAACCAAAATAGCCGACCAGGATGGCAATGCCCTGGCCACGTTTGAACCCCACCAGGAGCAGGTGATAAGCCAGGAAGTGGCATGGCTGATGTTGTATATGTTCAGGGGCGGTATGGAAGAACCGGGGGGTACCTCACAAGCCCTTTGGGAGTACCCGGGTTTATGGAAAAAAGACAACCA
>DASRTD010000195.1:0-7133 GCA_035656115.1 Mucilaginibacter sp. | reverse complement strand
AATCTCAGAAGGCCGCTCACCAATGCCTACTTACAAAACCGTTTTTACGCCGGCTCAACGCTGGGAGTTGGTGAACTACATCCGCACCCTGTCAAAATCGGCAAGCAAAAATAATCTGTCACGCTAAACCATTAAAAAAATGAAATCAATTAAAACAGCTATCGCTATAGCTGCGGCCGGTGTGTTGATGTTTAACACAACCAGAACACAGGCCCAGCAGACCAGCGCCGCCGACTCGGCCCTGTTAGACAGGGTGAGCGCCCTTGAGCAGCAAGTAGCCAACACAAAACCAGGCGAAGACCATTTAATGGTAGCCGGTTTAACTACCATCGGGTATGTTACCGGTAAAAGTACCAATACGATTGGGGGAGTGAGCACCACAACCCGCACGAGTACCTTCGGCAACTCCGATACGTACGAATTTAGCCCCATGTTTTTGTGGCGCCACAGCGACAAATTCCTGATGGAGTTTGAGCCCTCGTTTAACAACGACGGGCTCGGCGTAAACTGGGCCGATGTTTCTTATTTCGCAGCGCCGGGACTTATCCTGCGTGCAGGATATATGGTTGTACCGTTCGGCATTTATAACAAGCGCCTTGCGGCCGGCTGGATAGACAAACTCGCGACTGACCCAATAGGCATTCCTGGCAGCACCGATTATGGTTTTGAAGCTATGGGCGGTTTTCCCCTGGGAAGCACCAAATGGAGTTATGATGTAGGCGTGTTTAATGGCCAGCAGTTGCTGCCTGACGGGGAGCTGCAGACAGCGGGCATTACGGATAACAATATCAACAAAACCTTTTCGGGACGATTAGGATTCCTGCCTTTCTCAAACTCAAGCCTGGAGGTGGGCGTTTCGGCACTTACCGGTAAAGTTGGCGACGAAGGTTCGGTTTATGCAAACACAAGAACCAACATGTATGCCTTTGACCTTAGCACAGTCCAAAAACTTAACCCCTTTACTGTGAATATTAAAGCGCAGTACAACATCGTGAATACTGACCGCGAAAACTATTTAAACCCCAGCGATTCGACCCAAACATATAGCTACAATAATCACTCCACTTCCGGATTCGGCATCATCTCGCTGAGGCCGAGTTATGTGGATGATAAGTTTTGGAAGAATGTAGAAGCATCATTCAGGTGGGCCGATTACATCACACCGGCAAACTCGGCCTGGGGTTCCAATACTACCCAGGTAACCGAGGGCGTTGCATACTGGATCAGCTGGCGTACCGTGGTGAAACTCACCCACGAAGCCCAAAACGGCAACAGCACTGTTAATCAAATGATTGCGCCAACAACGGGCAATACCAAAACTGATTACTGGTTTTTACAATTTTCAATACAACTTTAAACAACAGGAATATGCAAACTTTAACAAAGAAATCGATACTGGGTATTTTGATAACCGGAGTTGCCATCCTGTTATTTATATCCATCAGCGGCTGCTTTACCAGTAAGGAAGTGGCTGCCAAAAGCGGCGCCCAACTTTGGGTCGAAAATTGCCAGCGTTGCCACAACACGCCTTCGCCGGATGCATTTTCGGGAGAGCAGTGGAAAACCATCGGCATGCACATGCAAACCCGCGCTCAGCTCACCGACGTAGAGCGCGATAAAATAGTGGCTTTTCTAAGCAGTAAATAAATAGTAATTGTGTGTTGGTTTAAGCTCTGCGCGCGAGGTGCGGAGCTTTTTTTGCGTTTAGTATTATCGCAAAGTTGTTTTTTGCAAATCGAAATTAAATCTTAATTTTTCGGGACTCCTTAATATGCGATATGCTTCTGCTGCTGTGTATAATGTTCAAAACTTCCACCCGGGTAGGGGTAATGCGGTAGATCACTAAATAACTTCCATGGATCAGGTTGCGGTACATTTGTGATTTAGTGGCCAGATACCTGCATTCGGGATGGTGAAGATAACTTGTTGATAGTTGTTCTATTCGCGAGATAAGTTCGTCTATGAAAATTGTCGCTGCGGCTATTGCAAATGTCTCAATACCATACTCGTAAACCCTTTCGAGACTGGCCAAAGCCATCCCGCTAATCGCTACTTCGAGTATTTGGACTTCCATTTCGCCAATTCAGCTTTAACTTCTTTTACCGTGTAAAATGGTCCTTTTTCAGCTTCACGAATCATTTGTTCAAATTCCTGCCGGCTCATAGGGTCACCGGGAATTGCGTAATTTACTTTTTGCGATTTAATTTTGCCCATAATCAAAAATACGAAGTTTATTTTAAACGGGCGCCTGCCAGACCTCGAATTTTCAATCAGCGATCTAATATAAAATTAATTTTTACCTGCAAACTTTTGCAGCCTGTACGTAAATGATAACAAGTAATATCGTCCCAACCGATTCACCGTAGTTTGGGTAATGGCGCTGGCCGAAGTAGTGGTTGAAAAACCGGTGTTTTGATCAAACGCATCGAACACTGCCGCCCGCAACGTTGCCCGGTGATCTTTCAAAAAGCGCCGTTCCACGTAAAAATTCAAAATATTAGGATTGGTGGCATGTACTGTTGACGCATAGCCATAATTCCATAATTTGGAGTAGTCATAGCTTATTGTCCAGTCGTGGAAATAGTTTTTGCCGCTCACGGCGAAATTTAGTGAGCGGACATTAGCGGAGGCATTGGTGAAATCGTTTTGCACCGAATTATCGGTTTTGGCGATGGAATAATTGGCGAGCACTTGCCCGTCAATAACTTCAGGAATATCCACCCTGAATCGCAGGCCCGGGTTAATCGCCAGCCTTTTGGCGATGTTTTCTTCGGTGGTTTGGGCGTAGGTGGCCGGGGCGATATCCGTTAGATACCCGATATTATGCGAATAGCTTATTGACCCATTAAACAACAATGTATATTTCCGGTTATCCCAGGGGATGGAATAGCTGATAAAACCATTGGTGCTGTAATATCCACCAGCATTTAAATATGTAGTAAAATAAGTGCTTTGCAGCAGCGGATTAGGCGTATAAACCGCCGGGTAACTAATCGTGTTTGTCGTAATTTGGTTTTGGGTAGTGGTAAAGCTCACGTTAGTGAAAAGCATCCGGAAGGTATTCATATCAAACACGTTATAGCCGGCCGACATATTGTTGGTAAAAAACGGCTTTAAACCCGGATTACCTTCCACCGGGTAAAGGGCGTTGGAAAAATCGGTAACCGGCTGCAACTGGTTAAAACTGGGTTCGCCGGACGAGCCGCTGTAGTTAAAGCTGATGGATTTTGATTTTGAAACGGTGTACGAAAAATGGGCTTGCGGAAAAATGTTAAAAGCCGAGGTATGCACCGGAGCGGGCAGCAAGGCCGAATTTCCATCAAGCGTTTCGGGCTCGGCGGCTACGCCCAGGGTGTAATTGTATTTGCCTTTCAGTGCATAATGGTAATTAATGCTGAACTTGTTTGTGGTAAAGGTGTAATTATAAACGTTGCTGAGGGCGGTATCCAGGTAAAAAACATTGCGCGTGGTATCCAGCACATCGGTGTATTTATTGTTATCGGTTGCTGAACGATTAAAGGCGTATTCCACCTCGAGGTAGGAGTATTTGCCTAATGGCTCGAGGTATTGGGCATTTGCACCGACGCTGTTGGTTTTGCTATCGGTCGTGATCTGCTGGTTGGAGGGAACGTCTAATGTACCAGCCGTAGCTGCATAAATAGGGTTTTGGTACGAATGGGTATTGCTTGAACCCAATGTAAACGTAAAGCTGATATCACGCCCTGGTTTTCCGAATTTATGGTTATACAATGCAAAAAGGCTGTAATTTGGCGAAGTAAGGCTGCTATTGCTGATGGTGGTGTACGCCGCGGTTAGGCCGCTATCAGCCTGGGAAGTGGTGGCGCCGACGGCGTGGGTATTGTTACCCGACCAGGAGAATGACGGGGTTATTTTAAAATAATCAGCTTTGGTGGCATTGTACTCGATATTCCCGTTAAAGCGGTGATTGATATTGCGGGCGGTTTGCAGGTTGGTTTGGTCGGCGGCGGTGGCTGCGCCGAGCGTGGCATTCTCTGTCAGCGTGTTGGTATTGGTGAAGGTGGTATTATCGGCAAAACTGTAGCTGCCGTAAACCGAAAGCTTTTTGCCCCATTGATCGCGGTAGTTAAGGCCGAACGTATGGGTATCGGTTATTCCGTTTTGCCCGGCCGACTGGCTGGTAAAATTGCCGCCGGCGCCACTAATAGTAATTCCACCGCCGCCAATACTAATTTTGCCGCCGCCGCTTTGCGCCAGGTCCAGCGATACTTTCTTTAATTCGATTGCGCCCGAAGCTGCAGGCGGCCCACCGGGCGTTCCAAACGAAAAGGTGTTAACATTTGTATTATTCACATTGCTCAAAAATGCCGTTTGCTGGTCGCCGTTAAAATGAAAAACGTTAAGCAAACCTACGTAGCGGTTATCATTGCTCACACCGGGTTCCTTCGGCAACAAGTCCGACCCATCCCCCAGCGTAGCCTGCCCGGTATAACCATGGTTTTTATCTGTCTTGATATTGATGTTCATGATCTTGGTCGGGTCGCCGGTTTTAACGCCGGTAATGTTGGCCTGGTCGCCGTAGTCATCGATAATTTGCACATTGTCGACAATGTCAGCGGGGATATTGCGCGTAGCGGATTGCACATCGCCATTAAAAAAATCCTTTCCGTTTACCCGCACTTTGGTCACCTGCTTGCCCTGTGCAATGACATTGCCATTGGCATCCACATCCACTCCGGGCAGCTTGCGTATCACATCCTCGATGGGGGCATTGTCGCGCACTTTAAAGGCATCGGCCTTGTATTCAATCGTATCTTCCTTAAAAACCACGGGCACCGAGCCGTTTATATTTACCTGGTTCAGCATGTTGGTTTGGGTTTTAAGGAGAATGGCGCCAACATCCGCGGGTTTTGTGTCGTTTGGGAGGATAAAATGCTTGATGAGGCCCTGGTAACCAATGGAGGACAGCGTTAGGGTAATTCGGCTGCCTTTTACATTTTTAAAAGTAAAATCGCCTTTAGCGCCTGTTGTAGTGGTAAGGGTGTCACCTTTATCGGATGTTAATTTTATTAGGGCGCCGGGGATCGGCATTTTTGTAGAATCGATGAGAGAGCCGTTTACGGTGCGGGTGGTTTGAGCATGAGACAGGGTTATTGATGCAAAAAAGGCGAATACAAGAAGAAGATATTTCATGTTAAAATTGTTGTATAGTTCATTATCAATAATTTGCAGCTACCCTCTTTCCCCGCAGGCGAAGAGGGTCGACCAGTCCCGTACGTACGGGATAGTCGGGGTGAGTCAACCGGCGGACATTGGCGCTAATGTATTGGCGGTAATGTCCGCCGGGTTGACTCACCCGGATACCGCATGTGCGGGACTTCGCTCGACCACCCTCTCTTCCGCTGCGCGGGAAAGAGGGTAAGCACATTCGACAACAACACCCGATAAATAGCGCCGTCAGGTGCTACAGGTCGGTAGAAAAATCAACACCAACCATTTAGCGTGCCGTAGGTACGCAAGATGTTCCGCACCTACGGCGCGGTATTTGGGCGGCTTTTTTTTCTACCGACCTGCGACCCCTAAGGGGCCGAACTCAGGACTGACGCATAGTGGCAAAACCTTGTTAATATTTTTTAAATCCATCTTCAAGTCACGCAATCCACATTTCCGTTGCGTATTTTTATTTTTAATTTGTTTGCAACGATTTGGGGCCTGTGGTGACTTATCAATAAAAACCTGGCAGACAATACATACACTTGGGTAAAGAGGAAGCTGAACTAATCGCGCGGTGCAAAAAGGGTGATATCAAAGGCTACGAACTGTTGTACAACAGGTATAGCGCCGCGATGTATCATACCTGTTTGCGCATTGTTATTTATACCGCCGACGCCGAGGATATTTTGCAGGATGCCTTTATGGAGGCGTTTACAAGCCTCGATAAAATAAAAAACGCGGATGCCTTTGGTGGATGGTTAAAAAGGATCGTGATCAACAAGTCCATCAACCAGGTAAAACGACATCGGAAAAGCTGGCTGGAACTGGAGGAAACGGACCTGGCCGATCAGCCCGACGAGCAGAAAATTGATGAGCTTGATTTTAAAAATAAGTTGGATGCCATAGTCGAAACGTTAAGCGCTTTGCCCGAAAAATACCGGGTTGTGATCAACCTGCATATTTTTGAGGCGATGAGTTTCGAGGATATAGCGGGCATGATGAACGTGCCTTCGGCCACCATCCGAAGCCAGTATTTGCGGGCAAAACAAAAGATTCTGGACGGGATCAGGGTAAAAATAGAGTGAAAATGGAGAACGAGTTTGAAGAATACCTGGAACAAAACCGGGACCGTTTTGAAAAAGACGCCCCCCCGCCACAGGTATGGCAAAATATTGAGCGGGGTTTAATTGCCCATCAGCAAAAAAAGGCCCGCGTGGTGCGCCTGCGGCTGGTGGGCTGGTCGGTTGCGGCGGGTTTACTGTTGGGGATAGGTATTGCTTACCTGGCTATGCGAAAGGATGAGCCGAAAGCGACCATTGCACATCATCAACCCGAAATAAAAAAGGCCGCGCCTGTTGTTTTACCGGCGAAGCACACGGACACGTTTTATGCGGAAGAACCCGCACAGGCGCAAAAAAAACACCCGGTGCATCATGAAATAACCCCCGGAGGCATCGAAACTCCACCGTCCATTAATTATTACGCCCGCCTGGTCGCGCAACGGCAGCAGCAGTTTAAACAGCTTAAGACTTTGGACCCGGGCTTGTATAACGAGTCGCAAAAAGCGATCGCGAATTTAAACGCCACTTATAATCAATTACAAAACCAGTTAAACGGCACGGTGAACCGGAAAAAAGTAATGGAAATGATGATTGAAAACCTGCAGATGCAGGAACGGATATTGGCCAATCAGCTACAGCTGATCCATGAAGCGGAACAAAAAAACGGAACGGATGATGAAACGCTTTAGTACATATTGCCTGGCCGTTGTGCTGCTGATGGCGGCGTGTTTTGATGCGCGCGCCCAGGGCAGTGTAGTGGTTATAGGGGTTACGACCGTGAAAAAAGAAGTCGCCCAAACGTTTACTGCACCCAAAAACAGCACGCTGGTGATCAATAATAACTACGGCGATGTGAACATAAAAACCTGGAAGCGTAAA
>DASRTD010000194.1:0-42752 GCA_035656115.1 Mucilaginibacter sp. | reverse complement strand
GTTTTACCTTGAACTGCGCCGTTACCGAAGTATCCTTTACATTTTTATAAGTGCCCGGCTGGTTCAGCTCATGCGAGCTTAGGCCAGTCCCCGATTTTGGCGAATATGGTTGAACGGTATAACCCTTGTAAAGCAGGTCCTTTTCATGCAGTTGCTTCAATATCCACCAAAGGGTTTCGATGTATTCGTTTTTATAGGTGATATAAGGGTCTTCCAGGTCAACCCAGTAGCCCATTTTTTCGGTCAGGTCGTTCCAGATATCGGTGTACCGCATCACCTCCTTGCGGCATTCATTGTTGTAATCTTCAACGGAAATTTTTTTGCCGATATCGTCTTTGGTGATGCCTAATGCTTTTTCAACAGCAAGTTCGATTGGCAGGCCGTGTGTATCCCAGCCGCCTTTGCGTTTTACCTGGTAACCTTTAAGCGTTTTGTAGCGGCAAAAAATATCTTTAATGGCGCGGGCCATTACATGGTGAATGCCGGGCATGCCGTTGGCGCTCGGCGGCCCCTCATAAAAGGTGTAAGGGTTATTTGCCGGGCGGCTGCTGATGCTTTTTTCGAAGATATTATGCTTCTTCCAAAACGCCAGTACCTCCCTGCCTGTTTCCGATAAGTTTAAAGCTTTATATTCCTTGTACATCTATCTGTTTCACCAAAAATTTTAGAGGTGCAAAGTTAGGGAATTTGCGATGAAAAAAATCATAAAAAAGTGAAAACGAAGGGCAGATTTTATTGCAAGCGTTATTTTATCAATTGGCGCAGAGACGCAATGCAGTGCGTCTCTACCAGCGTTTTTCCAAACATTTTACAGTTCCTTCAAAAATCAATATAATTACCTAAATCAATTTAATCAGCGGTCATAATTTGCACCGGCCGTTTTCGTTTTGCATCTTAGCACACTTTTTTAAACGATTGAAAATGAATTTTACGCGTAAGTTTTTCCTTGCAGCATCTTCCTTACTCATCATATCAGGCGGCATATATGCCCAGCAGGTTAAAAAGAAACCGGCTACGGCCCAAAAAGCAAAGCCCGCAACAACCACTCAAAAACCGGATGCCGGCATTTTGCCGACAGATCCCGATGTGCTCACCGGCAAATTGCCCAATGGCTTAACCTACTATATCCGCAAAAACACCGAGCCCAAAAACAGGGCGGTATTATATTTGGTTGTGAAGGCCGGATCGGTACTGGAGGACGACAACCAACAGGGCCTTGCGCACTTTACCGAGCATATGGCTTTTAACGGGACCCGCGATTACCCGAAAAACGAGTTGGTGAACTACCTGCAAAAATCGGGCATCAAATTCGGCGCCGACCTGAATGCCTATACTTCATTTGATGAAACGGTTTACCAGCTGCCTTTGCCAACCGACAGCGATAAAGTTTTTGCCAACGGGCTGAACATATTAGCCAACTGGGCCGCCTATCAAACCTTTGATCCGAAAGAAATTAATGACGAACGCGGCGTAGTGCTGGGAGAAGAACTGGCCCGCGGTAAAAACGCCCAGGAGCGCCTGCGTTACCAAACCTTTCCTGTTTTGCTTAATAACTCCAGGTATGCCGACCGGCTGCCGATCGGCAAAGAAGATATTTTAAAAACGTTCACTCCTGAAACGATCAAAGCGTTTTACCATGATTGGTACCGGCCCGACCTGCAGGCCGTGATCGCCGTGGGTGATTTTGACCCCCTGGCGGTATTAAAGGCCATACGGTTTGACTTTGGCCCGATGACTAATCCGCCGAATGAAAAACCCCGCAGCTATTACACCGTTCCGCCGACGCCCGGCACCGCGGTAAAGATCGCGACTGACAAGGAGTTTCCGTATACCCTGGCTGAAATCGTTGTAAGGCATCCCGAAACGATTGTTAAAACAACGGCGGATTATATGCAGAGCATTCGTGTTCAACTTTTCAACGAGATGCTTAACGACCGTTTGGGCGAACTGCTGCAAAAGTCAAATCCGCCGTTCCTGTTCGGGCAATCGTCATACGGCAACTTTACCGGCAGGCAGGATGCGTTTACAACCGTTGCCGTAGCGAAGCCCGGCGAGCTGGAAACCGCGATTAAAGCCGCGGTTGCCGAAACCGAGCGCGTGCGGCAGTTTGGGTTTACCTTGACCGAACTGGAGCGCGCTAAGCAAAATGCATTGCTGGGTGTTGAGAATGCCTATAAAGAACGGGATAAAACCAAATCGTCGTATTTTGTTGATGAATACCAAAAGAACTTCTTAACCGGCTCGAGAAGTCCCGGAATATCTTACGCTTATAATTTTTATGTTAACAATATCGGGAAGATCACGCTCGCTGAGCTGAACGCTATGGCGGGCAAATTTGTGAGCGATCAAAACCGGGTGGTTATTGTTGAAGCACCCGATAAGGACAAGGACAAGCTGCCCACCGAACAAACCCTGCTTACCTGGATAGCCGGCGCGGGCAAAAACCTTAAGCCTTATATCGACTATACAACAGATAAACCGCTTCTCGACAAATTACCACAGCCCGGAAAGATAGTGAGCAGCACGGCCGACAGCCTGATTGGCACAACCACATTAATACTTAGCAATGGCGTAAAAGTTATTGTAAAGCCCACCGACTTTAAAAACGACCAGATATTGATCAACGGCTATAGCTTTGGCGGCACCTCGCTGGCCAGCGACCAGGATTTTACCTCGGCTGACCTTTCTGCCGAGGTGATTGGGTCGAGCGGTATCAGCGGCTTTTCGCAACTCGAGCTCGATAAAAAACTGGCCGGAAAGCAAGTAAAAGTATCGCCGTACATCAGCGACGTGGCCCAAGGGATATCGGGCAGCACCACGCCGCGCGATTTTGAAACGGCGATGCAGTTGGTCTATTTATATTTTACCAAGCCAAGGAAAGACCCCAACATCTGGCAATCGACGATCGATCAAACCAAATCGATCCTGTCAACCCGGAACCTCAACCCAACGAGCATTTTCAGCGATACCATTTCGGCAACGATGAGTAGTCACAACTTCAGGGGCATGGTGGTAACCGCCGACAGGTTGAGTACGGCGAGCCTCGACAAGGCATTCGCGTTTTACCAGGACCGGTTTGCAGATGCAGGCGGCTTCGTGTTTAATTTTGTAGGCAACTGCGACGTAAAAACGTTGACGCCATACATCGAGGCTTACCTGGGCAGCCTGCCGTCGACCAATAGCAAAAATACTTACAAAGACCTGGCCATTAATCCGCCTCCGGGACAAATTACCAAAACGGTGTATAAAGGCATCGACGATAAAAGCAGCGTGGAACTTGTTTTCGACGGGCAATTCGATTATAACGAAGATAATAATGTGCAGATGGACGCGCTGGAAGCGATATTGCAGATCAAATTAAACGAACGGCTGCGCGAAAAAGATGGCAAGGTTTATTCGCCCGGCGTTAAAGCTGACTATAAAAAGATACCCGAAGGCCGTTATACGCTGACGATATATTTTCAATGCGCGCCGGTAAATGTCGATACTTTAATTGCCAATACGATGGACGAGATCAACAAGATCAGACAAAACGGCGCAACCCCGCAGGATATTCAAAAATTTGCCATTACCGAGGCGCGTTCCACCCAGGTGCAACTAAAGCAAAACGTATTTTGGGCCGGTTACCTGGGGTCTTCATCACAAAACGACCAGGACGCCGACGCCATCCTGCGGCACGTGGGCGACCTGGAAAAGGTGACTGTACAAAGCACCAAAGATGCCGCCAACAAATATTTGAGCGGCGCCAACCTGATGAAATTTATTTTGCTGCCGGAGAAGAAATAAGGGGATTACTAAAATGGACAGTTATGGATGCTGCACAAACCAGCCGTTCGTAATTGTTCATTTCACCACTAACACCCATCCGCTCAATTTGTGCTGGCCGTCCTTCAGGTCGATGATATAGTAATACGTTCCCGCGGGTAGCGGTTTGCCGTTGTTGGTGCCGTCCCATGGCCGGGCGTAACCGGTGGATTGAAAAACCTGCTGGCCGTAGCGGTTGAATACCTGCGTAATGCTTTCGGGATAAGTGTTCAGCGCGGTGATGTTCCAATAATCGTTTATGCCATCATTATTTGGCGAAAAGGCATTGGGTATGGTCACCTTTTTGTACACCCGCACGTAAACGCTGCTGGTTGAGGTGCCGCAGCTTTGCGATACGGCCGTCAGGGTATAGGTTATATTTTCTGTTGGCGTGGTTGTAGGCGTTAATGAGTTAGGGTCGTCCAAAAAAGTAGCGGGCGTCCAGTAATATTGCGTGATGTTATCGCCCTTGATCGTTCCATTCAGTTTTGCCGACTGGCCCTCATACAAAAATATCTCATTGCCCGCGTTGGCCACCGGGTTTTGGTTCACCGTTACGGTTACCGATTTGCTGCTGTCCACGCAACCGCCGTTGCTGATGTGCGCGGTGTAGGTGGTGGTTTGTAATGGAGTGGCTGTCGGGTTGGCCAGCGTGTCGTTGTCCAGCCCGGTTGACGGCGTCCAGCGATAATAAAGGCCGCCGGTAGCGTTTAGTTGGGTGCTCTCGCCCGCGCATATTGCCACATTGCCGCTGATGCCCGGCACCACTTTAGGTACCACCGTAACCTTTGCCTGTACCGGCGGGGCAGTGCAGCCGCTATCGGACACAGCGACAACCGTATACGTCCCGGCATTTGCTGGCGACACATTACCGATCACCAGCGGGTTTTCAGATGTCGGCGCGAGGCCCGGTCCTGTCCAGGTGTACGAGCCGCCGCCCGTCGCGTTTAATACCAGCTGATCGCCTTCGCAAACTTTTTGATCGGGAAAGGGCGAAACCACCGGCAAGGGGTTCACATATACCGATAAAGGCTGTGAATAAACCCGGCAGGATGCGTCCGTTATCACCGATCCGTTTGAAACACCCAGCCGGTACTGGTAAACATTCGGGCTTGCATTGGTAAAGGGCACCACCAGCGAGTCGGCAGTAGCGCCGGGGACGTCCGTCCAGGGACTGGTGGTACTGCTGGCCTGCCATTGCAGCGCGGGAACGCCCTCGCTGATCACCTTCGTCTTCAGCGTATAGGTAGCGCTGCCCCCCTGGCACAAGCTCCGGTTTTTTGAGCCGCCGATAGTTGAAAACCCTTCTTCTATGATCGGCCCGCAGGCGCGGAAGGTGATATCGTCCATAATAAAGTCGTTGCCGTTGCCGCCCGGCGCATTGTTGGTCATCACTACGGTAACATCGCTCACGTTTGCCGGTGTGGTGAAATAAACGCCATATTTCACCCAATTCGGGCGTTGTTGTTCCTGGTTATACGGGGTGGGCTGAATAGTGCCCGTAGTATCTGTCGCCAGGATGTTGCCGTCCGAGGCCTGTATGGTAAAAGTGATGTTGGGCTGCGAGTACGACGCGGTAACAAACCCGGGGATGCACAAATTTATTATCCAGGCCGAAAATTCGTAAGTGGTATTGGGGCAAAGCCCCTTTGCCTGCTGGTAAAAAAAGATGCTGGGCTGGTACGAGGCATTGATGATCATCATATAGCCGTTTGGGTTGCCGGTATGGTCGGTGGGGATATTGTACCAGGTTTCAGGGTGGCAGTTGCCGGCGCCGGTAAGACTATTGTATATGGTATACTGGCCATCGTTGGGGCAATTGTTGGTGGTATACTCCATATTAGTGATCCCTAGGCCCAACTGCGGGCCCGGGTTGGTGCCCGCGCCGAAATCTTCGTCAATTACAGGATCGCCGAGCGCGCCGTTACACTTTGAGGCCTGTGCATAGCATAGACGGCCAGAGGCAATAAAAACCAGGAAAAATAAAAATTGGCGAATAATTAACCGCATAAGTTTTAAACCGGGTTGAAAACAACCAGTGAATAATTAACAATAAACTTTGCGGGGCTAAAAACTTTACGGTGACTAATATACAAAAATTACAACACCCGTATTTATTTATCGCTTTGAGATTTGAGGACAAATTTTAACACTCTGGTAGCTGATGATTTCGAACCTCCTCGCCCGAATAGCCGGGTTATCTCACAATCAGCACCCACCCGCTCAGTTTCGGCTGCCCGTTCTTCAGGTCGATGATATAATAATAGGTTCCGGCAGGAAGCGGTTTGCCGTTATTGGTGCCGTCCCATGGCCGGGCATAGCCTGTGCTTTGAAAAACCTGCTGCCCGTAACGGTCGAACACCTGTGTAATGCTTTCGGGGTAGGTAACCAGCGCATCGATATTCCAAAAATCATTTATGCCATCGTTATTGGGCGAAAACGCATTGGGGATGGTGATCTTTTTATAAACCCGCACAAAAACGCTGCTGGTTGACGTGCCGCAGGTTTGCGATACGGCCGTCAGTGTATACGTGATATTGTCGGTTGGTGTGGCGGTGGGTGTAAGTAATGAGGGATCGCTCAGGAAGGTTGCCGGCGTCCAGTAATAATTGGTGATGTTGTCGCCCGTTATGCTGCCGTTCAATTTGGCCGACTGCCCCTCAAACAAAATAATTTCGTTGCCGGCATCGGCAACCGGGTTTTGGTTTACGGTAACCGTTACGGTTTTACTGCTATCCACGCAGCCGCCGTTGCTGATATGGGCGGCATAAGTGGTGGTTTGCAGCGGGGTTGCTGTGGGATTGGCGATGGTGTCGTTGTCGAGCCCTGTTGAAGGCGTCCACCGATAGTACAGGCCGCCGGTAGCGTTCAGCTGTGTACCCTCACCGGCACATACAGCAGCAGGGCCGCTTATATCAGGCACAATTTTGGGTACCACGGTAACTTTTGCCTGCACCGGTGCGGCCGTGCAGCCGCTGTCGGACACGGCGACTACCGTATAAGTGCCGGTGTTTGCCGGCGAAGCATTGTTAATTATCAGCGGGTTTTGTGAAGTTGCAGCCAGGCCCGGGCCTGTCCAGGTATAAGTAGCTCCGCCGGTCGCGTTTAGCATAAATTGGCCGCCCTGGCAGATCGTCTGATCGGCAAAGGCCGGTACCACCGGCAAAGGGTTCACATTAACTGTTAGCGGCTTCGAATACACCCTGCATTGCGCCGAGGTAATTGCCGAGCCATTGGCGATGCCAAGCCGGTATTGGTACACACCGGGAGTGGCGTTGTTGAAGGGAACGCTTACCGCATTGCTGGTGCTGCCCGCCATATCCGCCCACCCGCTGCCATTGGTGTTGGACTGCCATTGGTAAACCGGGTTATTATCGCCCACCACACTGGCCTGCAAGTTATATATGGCACTGCCGCCCTGGCATAATGATACATTATTTGATCCGGTTGCAGAGCCAAAACCGGACAGAATTATCGGCCCGCAGGCGCGGAAAGTGATGTCATCCAGCGCAAAATCGTTACCACAGCCTCCGGGTGCGTTGTTCGTCATTACAACAACTATCGCTTCGCTTGAATTGGCCGGGGTGGTAAAAAATGTGCCGTATTGCTTCCATAATATGTTGTTGGTAGCCGGTATATCGCCCGTATTGTAGGTTTGCAATACCGTGCCGCCGGTAGTTTGGATGGTGAACGTGATGTTGGGCAGGATCGGGTTCCCGCCGCAGGTTGAAGGCACGTCGAGATTAAGTATCCACGCGGCAAATTCGTATTTGGTGTTTGGGCATAGCTGGCCCGCCAGCGTTTGCTGGTTAAAAAAGATGCTTGGCTGATAGGATGCATTTACCACCATCATATAGCCGTTGGGGTTGCCGGTATGGTCCTGTGTTAAAAAATGCCAGGCATCATTAAAGCAGTTGCCCGAGCTATTGGCTATGGTGTATGAGCCATCAATGGGGCAGCTGGTATTTACATAGGTCATGTTGGTCACGCCGTTTGGTAATGGAGCGCCGGGATTTGCTCCTGAACCAAAATCCTCGTCGATAACCGGGTCGCCCAGGCTGCCATTGCAGGTTTGCCCACGAACATGCAAAGTGATGGAAATACAAAAAAGGGTTAATAATAGTTTAAAGCAGATCGATCGCATCACTGGTCGGCACAAAATTCGTTCAATGCTTCAAAAATAGCCTTTTTACTTTAGGGTGCAGATAAATTTTTAACTGAAAAGAATTCGCTTTTGCCTTCTTAAAATGTTCTTTTCCAATGTTTTTATACACTCAAAAAAAACTACTTTTGTTCTCCTGATCTATTGGCCTATGGTAAAAATCTACACGATCGTATTTTTAATTTTTGCTGTCGCGACGGAAGTAGCCGGGCAAACCAAAACGGACACGGTAAAAAAAGATACTGTTAAGCAAATACCGCCTGTAATGGTAAGGGCCTACCTGTCGGAACAGCCGGTACTAAATGTGCCCGCTTCTATCAATGTGATCAACCAGCAGCAGTTGGACGTGCAGCCCGAAAATTCGTTTGTGCCTGTTTTGAACAGCCAGCCCGGCGTACGGGCCGAGGAGCGTTCGCCGGGAAGTTATCGTTTATCAATTCGCGGCAGCTTGTTGCGTTCGCCATTTGGCGTGCGTGATGTTAAAATTTATTTTGACGATATCCCCCTCACCGATGCCGGCGGTAATACTTATCTCAACGCCATCGACTTTAACAGCATCCACAATATGGAGGTGCTTAAGGGCCTCGACGGCAGCCTATTCGGGGCAAATACTGGCGGCGTGGTATTGTTGAGCCCGGTGAACCATCATGCCGACAGCAGCTTCCTTTCCGCAGGGTTGAATGGCGGCTCGTATGGATTAATACACGAAAATACCGCTTTGCAGCAACGCTCCGGCAATTACCAGCTAAACCTGAACCAGGCCTATGAAAATTATGACGGCTACCGGCAGCACAGCGCCATGCACCGCAATTATTTACAAATGGTGAACAGCTGGACCTATGATAAAAATGACCAGTTTCGCCTGCTGGCTTTTTACTCCAGCCTGAATTACCAAACGCCCGGCGGCTTAACGCTGGCGCAATATGAAGCCGATCCGTCGGAAGCCCGGCCAGCGACAAAAACCATCCCCGGCTCTGTTGAGCAAAACGCGGGCATCTATCAAAAATTGCTGTTTGGCGGAGCGGTAAACGAATATCATTTTGACGATCACTGGCGCAATGTGCTATCGGTTTTTGGGACCTATGTCGATTTCGCCAACCCCTTTATCACCGATTACGAGCAGCGCTACGAAAGCACTTACGGCCTCCGCACCTATTTTGAATATGCCGGCGCCGACCGGGCAAACTACAAATGGAAAACCGAATTCGGCGTGGAATGGCAGCAAACCAACTCAGATATTAATAATTATGGTAATGATTTGGGCGTAAGGGATACCGCCCAGACGCTGGATAGGATCAATACCAACCAGCATTTCTTTTTTGCCAGGTATGTTGCCGATATTGCAAAGCGCCTGCACGTTGAAGGCGCGCTCAGCCTGAATTATTATGATTATGAATTCAAAAACCTGTTTCCGAATAATGAGCCAGGCTTTACCGACCGCGGCTTTACGCCGCAATTGATGCCGAGGATAGCGTTGGCCTACCAGCTAACCGGCCAGTTTGTTTGGCGGGCTTCGGTGAGCCGCGGATATTCAACGCCCACTACTTCGGAGATCAGGCCCACCGATCACCAGATCAACCCCAACCTGCAGGCACAGGACGGATGGAATTATGAAACGGGGATTCTCTTTTTTAATAAGGATGAAAGCCTTTACCTGGATGCTTCTGTGTTTTATTATCACATCAACAATGCTATTGTGCCGCGCTTTAACGCAAACGAGACCGAATATTACATCAACGCAGGCGGCCTTAACCAGCCGGGGTTTGAAGTTTATTTCAGTTATTGGCTCATCAAACAGCGAAATGCAGGATTTATCAGGGGTTTGCAGTTTAACGAGTCGTTAACGCTTGACCATTTTACTTTCAGCAACGATTACCACGATGCTTCGGGCAATTATGCGGGCAACCAGCTCACCGGCGTACCCGACCAGGTAGTGGTAACCAGCCTGCAGTTTAAGCTGCCGCAAAATTTTTATTTCTATACTGAATATAATTATACGTCGCGCATCCCGCTTAACGATGCCAGCACAGCCTACGCCGGGGCCTATAATTTGCTACAGGCAAAAGCAGGCTGGCAGCACGCATTGGGCGGCAAGGCCCTCCTCCAAATTTATGCCGGCGCCGATAACCTGTTAAATGAAAAATATAGTTTGGGGGATGATTTTAACGCGGTAGGCAATAGGTATTATAATGCGGCTGCGTTGAGAAATTACTATGTAGGGGCAAGTGTGATATTTTAGTTTTAAAAAGCCAGGCGTTAGAACAAAATATTGTGACCGGACCTTAAAGTGGTGACAAGGTTTTGTCAGTAACAAAATCTTGTCAGTAGTTAAGTTAACTATCAGCCGTGTAGCGTTTTGTAGCCGGTTGTAGCACGTGTAGCGCTACAAAATTTCAATCAAATTGGCTTCATTAAATATTAGAAGGCTTGTTTTTGTAGATAGCAATAGGGGCGTTTTTACACGCCCCTACCGCAATTTATGGAGTAACTGTTGTTGAAACGTTACTGCCCCTTCCTTTAGTATCAAACGCCCGGAACTTTATGCCATTTCCGGCATTTGTAACGGCATCGTTATACACCGGGCTGTTTTCGTTCGGTTCCGAGCCATCGGTAGTGTAACGGATGGTTAAACCGGGGAATTGCTCATTGGCGAAATATTTGCCGTCCTGCAAAATAATGCCGGGCTTGGGCACGCGGTAGTTAAAACCGCCATCGTAATAGCTTAAGCGCGGCAGTTCTCTTTTACCTACTATATTTAAAAAGTTTACCCAGGCGATTTGATATAGTGAATCACTTTTGGCGGTATTGGGTTCGGTGGCCCAGGCGGGGTCCTGCGCCCAGGCACGCTCGGCGAAGCCCAGCAGCCGCGGTAGCAACATGTACTCCAGGCGCTCGGTGCTTTTAATGTTCTCGCCCCAAACAGCGCATTGCAGGCCAATGATGTTCTCTTTGCCATAATCAGTAAGCCGCTGTTTGCCGATAAAAATACTGCGGTTAAGTGGCAGCCCGTCCCGGTCAACTTTCGAGTTTTTGAAATAGTCGAACGGAATAAACGAAAAAGGTTTATCAATATCCGCAAATGCGCCCCAGTAATAGCCCGGTTCATCGAATGATTTATAATGCGCCATGTCGAAATAAAGATTGGTCACCGGCGTGAGCACCGTTTTATAGCCTGCGTTGGCGAGTTTGTAGGCCAAATCTTCATTGCCGCCACCGAGGGTATTGTTCCAAACTTCGGCCTGGGGGTGCTCGGGCATAAAATCGGGATTGGGTATATAAAAAGGTTGCCCGTCCAGTTTGGTTTTCCGCAGCGCCATTTCTTCCCATCCCGACAGGTAAAGCCCTTTGGCCTTCATCATTTTGTTTATACGTCCGTAAAAATAATACCACAGGTCGGCAGTGCTTTGTATTTCGGGGTGTGTGGCCTTTAAAGCAAAATAAGCAGGCGATTTTTCCCAAACGCCGCGCGGCACTTCGTCTCCGCCCCAGTTGATGGTTTTTAGCGGAACATTGGCCTCTTTGTACATGCTGATGATGGCATCAGTCACCGTTTCCACAAAATTATAGGCTGAGGGCAGCGAAACATTGATCACGTTATCTGTCCAATATTGCGCCGTGCTGTAAACCGATTTATCTTCCGCGTCGCTCAGCAAGTATTTACTGGCTTCTTCCTTTTTACCCTCAGCCATCAGCCGGTTGTACCGGGCCTCCATCGATTTTACTGCCGCGCGCGCATGCCCCGGGGCTTCAATTTCCGGTTCAACCACGATGTGCAGTTTATTGGCATATTTTAGTATGTCGATAAAATCCGCACGGGTGTAATAGCCGGTACCGGTTTTGTTATCGATCTCCCCGCCCGACCCATGCGAGGGTGGCAAATTATGTTTGGTATCCAATGTATGGCCGCGTTTGCCGCCAACATCCGTCAGCTCCGGCAGGCCGGGGATTTGCAGGCGCCAGCCTTCATCCTCCGTAAGGTGCATGTGGAATACGTTGAGCTTATAAAGCGCCATTACATCCAGTATTTTGAAGACTTCCTGTTTGGTTTGAAAATTCCGGCCAACATCCAGCATAAAACCGCGGTAGGCAAAGCGGGGTTGGTCTTTTATTTCGACGCAGGGGATGTCGATCTCAGTTTGGGGATGCGCCCATGCGGATGTAGGAATAAGTAACAAGAGCGATTGTATGCCGTAAAACATTCCATCTTTGCTCGAAGCGCTAATTACGGCCACGCTCGAAGATATGGTCAATTCATAGCCTTCCGACGGGACGTCCTGTTTTAACATTAACGCAATCGTTGTAAGGTGTTGTGCCGGTCCCGAATAATGAACCAGTTTCTTGTCTAATAAGCTGTCTAATTTACTTTCTAAAAAATGACTTTCGTCAAAAAACATTCTATTGGAAGCCAAAGAGGTCGTATGTGTCACTTTTAGATATCCCCCCGTCTCCTTATAACTCACCGGCGTCGGAAACACCTTGGTCAACTGCGCTTCCGGTATGTCTTTTATATTTTTATTCTGATCATAAATTATTGCAGGTGTTATCAAACCCTTATAATTAGGGCTAAACGGCTTAATAGTTAATCCCGCTGTATTATAGCCTTTCTCAGGCTGGCTGTCCCAAACGAGGTAGAAGCCATCGGGGCCATCGGTAATGTTTACTACGGGGTCCTCGCCAATAAATTCCACGCGAACCAATGCCCCGGGTTTCAGTTCGCCAAAAGTCGCGGTTGGGCTAAGGCTGAACAAATCGCCGTTTATAAAAGTGATTGTTGCGTTGCCGCTAGGCGTTCCTGGCAGCAGCATATTTGCATCGTTGAAAAATAGCTTCCAGCCCGTTGCCGGCAAAGTATTCTTGCCGTTGTTGGTTATCGTGAGCGCATTTAGCGATTGCCCTCTGTTTTGATAGTTATTTTGAATGGGTTCCCAGGTAATGCTCAGGTCGTGGGCGTTAAAGACGGGCTCGGCGCCGGGTTTCGCTGTTAATTGTGAAAAAAACAGGGCCATCAGGATGGCAAGGGTAAAATACTTCATTTGGAATTACTGGAATTTAATTGATGAAGTAAATATAGGCGATTCAGCCTACAAACCAATACTTTTTAAAATATTTTAAAAAGTATCGTCTTAGAGCAGATGCTACAACCAAATATTAAAATCCTTTAACTGTCAAATATTGTTCACATTCCACCGTCTATAGTTATTATAAGGTTAAAACATGTATTTTTAGCCGATTTAACTTTATAAATGTTCACCAGCTTAGGGAGATATATACTTTTACTACGTTTAAGTTTCCGCAAACCCGAAAAATTTAGTGTTTATTGGACGGAGATTACGCGCGAAATGGTTTCCCAGGGGATTGGTTCCTTGGGCATCGTGTCCATTATTTCCGTATTTATCGGCGCCGTGGCCACCGTGCAAACGGCCTTCCAGCTTATCAGCGATTTTATCCCCCGGAGTGTTGTCGGCAGCATTACCCGCGATTCAACCATACTGGAGTTTAGCCCAACCATCACCTCGCTGGTATTGGCCGGCCGCATCGGTTCTAGTATTGCGTCGCAAATCGGCACCATGCGCGTAACCGAACAGATCGATGCACTGGAGATCATGGGCGTAAACGCACCGGGTTATCTTATTTCGCCGAAAGTGATCACCGGCTTAACTATGATCCCCCTATTAGTGATCATCTCTGTTGGGCTTGGTCTTACGGGAGGTTACCTGGCCTGCGCGGCATCGCGGGATGTTTCCACCGCCGATTATGTCGCCGGTTTAAAAGACGGCTTTAATACCCTTACGGTAACAGTATGCGCCGTAAAGGCAATTGTTTTTGGTTTTATCATCACCTCCATTTGCTCCTACCAGGGTTTTTATACCTCCGGCGGCGCGCTGGAAGTTGGCCAGGCTGCTACCCGCGGCGTGGTTTTTAGCTGTATCTGGATATTATTTGCCGATCTTGTCATCTCTGCCCTGCTTTTATGATCGAAGTTAAAAACATCTATAAATCATTCGGCGAACACGAAGTGCTCAGTGGAATAAACGCTTCTTTTAAGCCTGGCAAAAATAACCTGATCATCGGCAGTTCCGGATCGGGCAAAACCACCTTGCTAAAATGCATCGTGGGCCTGCACGAGCCCACTAAAGGAGATGTTTATTATGACAGCGAGAACTTTACAACCATGCATTTTGAAGGGCGTGTGCCCATTCGCAAACAGATCGGCATGCTGTTTCAAAACTCGGCGCTATTCGATTCCATGACGGTGGAACAAAATATCATTTTCCCACTCGATCTGTTTACCAATATGTCGAAACCCGAAAAGCACGACCGGGCCAACTTTTGCCTCGAACGGGTGAACCTTGTAGGCAAAAATAAACTGTACCCTGCGGAACTTTCCGGCGGGATGAAAAAAAGGGTGGGCATCGCCCGGGCCATCTCCATGCAGCCAAAATATTTGTTTGTGGATGAACCCAATTCGGGCCTCGACCCTAAAACGGCCATCCTGATAGACGAACTGATAAACGAGATAACACAGGACTTTCAAACGACCACCGTCGTGGTAACGCACGATATGAACTCGGTAATGGGTATCGGTGATCATATCATCTTTCTGCACGATGGCCAAAAATGGTGGGAAGGCAACAATCGCGAGATCGCCCATACCGATAATGCGGAGCTCAATTCCTTCGTATTCGCCAGCCCGTTTATGCAGGCAGCTCGGGAGAAACTCTGATGGAGTCTCGAGTCGTGAAGTCCTAAGTCTTAGGTCACATCCCGTTTCATATCTTTATATTTGCCACCATCTTAAGTACTGCATTCGACTTAAGGCTCAAGACTACTGACTCAGAACTAATGATAGAACTCCTCGCCCCCACCCATTGGAAAGATTATGAGCTGATCGATTGCGGCGATTTTGAGAAGTTGGAACGTTTTGGCAATTTGATATTAATCAGGCCCGAGCCACAGGCTGTTTGGAGCAAGCACCTAAGTCCTGCCGAATGGCAGCGGCTTCACCATATTAAATTTAAAGGACGCTCAGCGACTTCGGGCGAATGGATCAAAAAGACCCCGAACATTCCCGATCGCTGGCACATCGAATATAAAAACCCCGAAGCAAGCATTAAGTTCCGGCTGGCGCTAACTTCCTTTAAACATGTCGGCATTTTTCCTGAGCAGGCGGTAAACTGGGATTATATTACCGCCTGCCTCAAAAAATTTAAAACAACGGAGCCCAAAGTGCTTAACCTGTTTGCCTACACGGGCGGCGCCTCACTCATAGCGCGGGCAGCCGGTGCTGATACTACCCATGTCGACTCGATAAAACAAGTTGTTACCTGGGCCAACGAAAACCAGGAACTTTCGGGGCTCAGCGATATACGCTGGGTAGTTGAAGATGCGTTAAAGTTTGTAAAACGCGAATTGAAACGTGGTAAGAAATATAACGGTGTTATTCTCGACCCTCCGGCTTATGGCCATGGCCCCAACGGGGAGAAGTGGAAGCTGGAGGACAATATCCAGGAGATGATGCAAGAGGTGATCCAACTGCTTGATCCGGAGGAACATTTTTTGATATTGAACACCTACTCGCTGGGCTTTTCGTCAGTCATCATCGAAAACCTGATTAAAATAACCTACCCGCAGGCGCAAAACCTGGAAACGGGTGAGCTTTATTTGCAAGCCGCCGCAGATTCAAAACTGCCTTTGGGCGTGTTTGGAAAGTTTTGTAAAACGAAAGTTGGATGAAGTTAAAACAATTTTGTTGCTTATTAGTCCTGTTAAGCGCAGGTGTTGCCGTTTTCGCCCAGCAACATTACGACGTCCTCATCAAAAACGGCGATATTATCGACGGTACCGGCAGCGCCCGGTTCAAGGGTGATATAGGCATCGTCAAAGATAAGATCGTCGCCATCGGCGACTTAACCTCAGCCACTGCCGATTCAGTTATAGATGCTTCAGGTCTGATTGTCGCGCCAGGTTTTATTGATGTACACACCCACATCGAAGGCGACGAAGCTAAAACGCCCACCGCTGATAATTTTATTTATGATGGTGTCACATCAGTGATCACCGGCAATTGCGGCAGCTCGCGGCTCGATATAAGGCATTATTTTGATACGCTCAGGATTGTAAAGCTTTCGGTAAACGTGGGCACGCTGATGGGGCATAACGATGTCCGTAAAAAAGTATTAGGCGAGGGTGACCTTGCCCCAACCAAATCCCAGTTGAAGGCGATGGAGGCCATCGTAACAAAAGGAATGCGCGATGGCGCCATGGGATTCTCAACTGGCCTGGAGTACACCCCGGGTATCTATTCAAAACCGGAAGAGATCGTAGCCCTCGCAAAGGCCGCTGCCAAGTACCACGGCGTGTACACTTCGCATATGCGTAATGAATCGGATAAGGTTTTTGCCGCAATTGCCGAGACCATCGACGTAGGCCGGAAGGCGAAGATTCCCGTGGAAATCTCGCACCTAAAGGTTGGCCAGCCCAATTGGGGCGCTTCGCAAAAAATGCTGGCAATGATCGACAGCGCACGCGCCGAAGGTATTGAGGTTACCGACGATGCCTACCCATACACTGCCAGCAGTACAACGCTGTACATTTTACTGCCCGATTGGCTTAAAGCAGGCGGTACCAAAGACATCCTGAAAAGGCTCAGTGATCCGGCGCTACATCAAAAAGCCGTCGACGACATGATCATCGACATGCAGCGGCGGAAACGTGCTCATTTTGACTACGCCATCGTTGCCAGTTGCGCCACTAACCCGTCGTTGGACGGGAAAAGCATCATGCAGATCAATATTGAAGCAGGGCGGCCGGCGACCATTCCGAATGAGATCGAGACCATTTTGGATATTGTTAAGATTGGCAGCGCGAGCATGGTATTCCACAGCATGAACGAGACCGATGTCGAAAATATCTTGAAATACCCTTTTACAGGCATTATTTCCGATTCGGGTATTCGCACTTTTGGTGAAGGCACTCCGCACCCGCGTGGCTATGGCAGTAACGCAAGGGTATTAGCAGTTTACGTTCGCGAGAAAAACCTGATCACGCTGGAAGATGCCGTACGCAAAATGACCTCGCTGCCCGCGCAAAAATTTCATATTAACAATCGGGGAGTATTGCAGCCCGGAAAGTATGCCGATATTGTTATCTTTGACGCCGCCAGGGTAAAAGATGAATCAACTTTTGAGCACCCGCACGCCTACTCAACTGGTTTTAAGTATGTTTTGGTGAACGGCGCGTTAACTGTTGATAATTTTAAGCATATTGGCACCCGTAAGGGCACTATCCTGTATGGCCCCGGATACAAGAAACAAATTTGATCTTCTTGAGTAAAAAAACAACACCAAAAATTTAAATGAAAAAAATTATTCTGCCTGTCGCACTGTTCATTTCATCGTCAGCATTTTTTGCGGGCTGCAGCCATACCAGCACGCCCACAAAACATACTGCGAAGGACACCACCAAAAAAGCCGCTGCCAAGGCAGAGGCGGATACGGTAGTTACGCCAATAACCTATCCGCCGCTTGACAAACACCTGTACGACTCGCTGATGAAAAAACTGGCAAACGGCGACACTACCGGCAGGTGGCCTGTAAAAAATGCTCCTTACCCTTTGCCCGGTGCCATATTGCCATTTAAGCGCGTGGTAGCCTTTTATGGTAACCTTTCCGCTAAAAAGATGGGCATCCTGGGCGAACTGCCGCCAAACGAAATGCTGGCCAAGCTGCAGGGAGAAGCAAAGCATTGGGAGAGAGCGGACCCACATACACCTGTGCAGCCGGCGTTGCATTATATCGCGGTGGTGGCCGCCGGCTTTCCCGGTAAGGACGGGAAGTACATCAACCGCATGCCTGATAAAAAAATAGACAGCGCGGTGCGCCTGGCTAAAAGAGCCCATGCTATACTTTTTCTGGATATACAGGTGGGGTTAAGCAATATTCACGCGGAGCTGCCCCGTTTAGAAAAATATTGGGAAATGCCCAACGTACATTGCGGCATCGACCCGGAGTTTTCCATGAAGGACGGCAACCACCCCGGTAAAAAAATAGGCACTTATGATGCGGCCGATGTTAACTATGTTTCGGGGTACCTGGCCAACGTGGTGCACAAATATCACCTGCCGCCCAAAATTTTTATTGTGCACCGCTTTACGCGTAAAATGTTGACCAATTATCAAAACATTAAGCTTCATCCCGAAATCCAGTTCGTAATGGATATGGACGGCTTTGGTAACCCCGACCTAAAAACCGGTACCTACCGCGATTACATCTATCACGACCCGGTGCAGTTTACCGGCTTCAAATTGTTTTACAAAAACGATAGCTGGTCGGCGCCGCACCACATGCTTACACCCGAAGAGGTGTTAAAAATGTATAAGCCGCATCCGATTTATATCCAGTATCAGTAGGGTAGAGATTAGTGATTGGAGATTAGAGATTAGCCCGAAAGTCAGTAAAGTCGGGAAAGTCCGAAAGAAGCTGCAACTGGCGTTCGCCGATTGGGGGGATAACCCGAGTTATATAGGTATAGTTTCTGTGAGCCTATGAACCATAAATCATCAACTACACGCCCGGTAAAATGGGGCATCATCGGCTGCGGACGTATTGCTCACCGATTTGTGCAGGGGCTGCGCGGTGTGCCGGATGCTGAATTAGTATCCGTTTGGTCGCGGCGGCCGGAAGCCGTTGATGCTTTTGTTGAACAGCATGGCGGGAAAGCCTTCGGCACAGTTGAAGAGCTCCTTTCAAGCGATATAGATGTTGTCTATATCGCAACTTTACCGGATAGCCATCATCTATATAGCGTTTTGGCACTAAATAGCGGTAAACATGTTTTGTGCGAAAAGCCGGCGGCGACGAATCTTAACCTATTGGAAGACATTCTTGAAGTAGCCAAATCCCGTGGCCTGCTTTTTATGGAAGGAATGAAGCCGCCCTTTTTTCCCTTATATCGTCGATTAAAAAAACACATCGAAACAGATCCCATCGGCCCGGTTGGTTATGTAAGGGCAGGCTCCGCAGTTGCGGATTGTCCGCCCGATCATCCCAATTACAGCCATGAACTCATTGGCGGCAGCCTGATGCAGATCGGTATTTACGAAGCGTTTTTAGCGGTCGACTGGCTCGGCGCAACTAGACAAGTACAAACCATGGGACGCTTTGCAGACAACGGGATCGATATGTTTTCCATATTTCAATCCGAACACGAAAACGGCTATGCTCAACTCTATTGCGGCCTCGACCTGCACGGTAAAGGCGATGCACTTATTTGCGGAACGCTCGGAAACATTACTATTCATAAAAATTGGTGGAACCCTGCCAGGGCAACCCTCAGCTACCTCGACGGGAGGACTGTTGAAATGGAAGTGCCTTATACTTCAGGCGGCCTCAACTATGAGATACAGCATTTTTGTGACCTGGTGAGAGAAGGAAAAACAGAGAGCCCCATTATTAGCCATGACATGTCGCGGCATATGATTGGCATGCTGGATAAGGCCAGGAAACAGATTGGGTTGACGTTTAGAGGTGAGTGAGTTTAAGCCAAATTTAACCCGCTATCAAAACAAAAAATCCCGGTTGACCAGGACTTTTTGTTTATGCATTTAATTTTTATTGATTTGCCGGGTTGCTCAAACTTCCGCCAGTTGTACTGGTAAGCTTATTGTCAAGGCCGATATAGTCGGTAAGTATCTGTCCTGCTTCTTTCTTCAAAAAGTCAAGATCTTCATTTGTCGGCTTAGGCTGGCCCTTCTTCAACGCCGGCAGCCCCATCGCCACACGGCGGTCATTCTCGTTGTCAAATGATTTCTTATCATCAGCTTCACGTTGTTTCTTCAACTGATCTTCGTTCAACACAATGCTCTTCTCGCTATCATGTTTTTTAAAGTCGGCAATATCCTGCAACAAGTATTTGAAGCTGGCGCTGGAAGCCATCCGTTGGTCGTGCAGTTGTTTTAGCTGCGGCAAAACAGTCGAGAAATCGCCAAATTTGGTATAGTCGGTTTTGGCGATCACGTCAAACGGCATGGCTGAAGGTTCGGTATCCTCTCCGTATTTATCCATCGGAATAACGGATGGGAACTGGATATCCGGCATAACACCTTTATGCTGTGTGGAGTTGCCGGTGATGCGGTAAAACTTGGCAATAGTTAAATTCAACTGGCCGAAGGTGCTTTGGCTGCCGGTTGATACTTTACCGGTTTTAGCCATAAACTCAGCAACCCGGTCATGCAGGGCGGGAATCTTGTCCAGGTCGATGGCATTTTGCACCGAGCCTTTCCCGTAGGTCTGCGTACCAATGATGATACCACGCCCGTAGTCCTGTATCGCGCCCGAGAAAATCTCGGTAGCCGAAGCGCTAAACCGGTCAACCAGTATCGCGAGCGGACCGCTATACGCGATGGAAGGGTCTTCGTCTTTATCTTGTTCAACCTGGTCGCCCGCATCGCGTACTTGTACAACGGGGCCGGTTTTGATAAATAGACCGGTAAGCTCGATGGCTTCCATTAGTGAGCCTCCTCCGTTTTCGCGCATATCCATCACAATGCCGTCGACGCCTTGTTGCTTTAGCGAGTCGATCAATAATTTTACGTCGTGAGTTGTGCTCTTATAGTTAGGATTGCCCGAACGGTAATCGTTAAAGTCGATGTAAAAAGCAGGTACCGAAATGATACCTATCTTGATGGTTTTGCCATTGATATCATAGGTTTTGGTCTCTTTTTTGGCCGATTCGTCCTTTAAAATGATCTTTTCGCGCACCATCTCAACAACCTTGGGCTTGCCGCTCACGCTGGTTCCTTTTGGCAATATTTCTAGTCTCACGGTAGTGCCTTTGGTCCCGCGGATCAAAGCGATCGCATTCTCAATCCTCCAGCCAATAATGTTTTGAAATTCGCCTTCTTTACCCTGGCCTACGCCTACTATACGATCATCGACACCTAACTGCTTGCTTTTGTCGGCCGGCCCTCCCGGAACGATAGACTTAATGATCACATAATCGTTCTCGGTATTTAAGCCGGCGCCGATACCTTCCAATTGCCGCGACATATCGATGTTAAAATTGGCGGCATTCGAGGGCGTAAAATAATTGGTATGCGGGTCGATGGCGTTGGTAAAGGCATCCATAAATGCTTGGAAAACATCCTGGTTATTCAGCTTATTTGCTTGCGACAGCAGGTTTTCATACCGCTTTTTTAAGGTCTCCTTGTCCTTTGTCAGGTCGGGGTCGGCCAGTTTTAAGTTCAGCAGATCGTATTTGGTACGCAGTCCCCACAGTTTATCCATTTCCGTTTGTGAAGCAACCCAGGGCAGCTTTTCTCTGTCGTAAACAAACGTTTCGTTCTGATTGAAATCAAAATTGCCCGCAAGCTGCGAAATCGAATATTTTACATGCTCAATATACCTTTTCTGGTAAACATTAAAAATATAGAACACGTCGTTAAGGTTGCCGCTCTTTACGTCGTCATCCAAAACATCTTTGTATTTGTTAAAATCAGTAATGTCAGACGCCAGGAAGTAATTGTGCCCTTCGTCCAGCATTTTTACGTACCGGTTAAATATCACTTCCGACAGCGAATCGTTCAGCTTTACTTTTTTATAGTTGTAGTTGGAAATAAGTTCGGCAACGGTTTTGCAAACAATACTTTGCTGCTCATCGGGCTGCAGGTCGTTTGAGCCTGCAACTTTAATAGGTTTATGGGGCGCAGCGTGGCAGGCAATCGCAACGCCTATCACGAGCATTAAATAAATTCTCTTAAACATGTCTTTTACGGTTTTTAACTCGGGTATATTCAATAACATCAATTCTTGTGCCTATTAAGTTGCTAAAGTAATAAATAAAAAGAGACAGCCTGATGCTGTCTCTTTTATATGACTAACAATAATACAATATTGTTTCAATTGTTCAACAAAACACCGCGCATTTTACGATATTGTTACAAAGCACCTCATTACTAACTGAATCACACCGCTTTTATTATTCAGCCTTCCCATTATTTTGGGCGCCGTCGGCATAAATCAATGCGGGTTTTTGCTTTGGCAGTTTGTTTTGGGTGATGTACTGGCCGGCCAGTTCTATCGTTTCCAGGTATTGGGTAAGGCCCTTTGAGTAAGCGAGATCACGGGCCTCGTCAAGGTCCTGCTGGGCCAGGGTTATCTCGCCCATTTTGGCCTTGATGGTGGCAATGTCGATCAGGTTTTCAACCGTATGTTTGTCGTCGCTTTCCTGCCGGGATATATTGTTGCTTTGCAATAAGTACCAAATGGCTTCGGAGTAACGGTTTTCCTGTACGTATAAATGAGCCAGTTCGGTAAAATTGTAGCTGGCATCATGATACACCCTGAAACGCATATTATGCTGCGCAACTTTCATCACAACGGCCTCTGCCGCTTCCACGGCATAGTCGCTGGGATCGAATACAACCGGCGAAACCTTTGGGTTGGGAATTTTATATGGGGCAAACCTTATTACTGAACTGCAGGTTAATTGCTCCGTTTCCGGGCGGACAAACTTCTTTTTAGTCTTAAACGGGTTCCACTGTGCCGATGCCGGCAAGCAAAAGGCGCTCAGAAGCACCAGCAAAAGAAATCTCATTTTGACCTTTCTCACCCGTTTAAATTAATCGGCATGCAAAAATAACAATAATTGTACCAATCAATACGGCTATTTTTGCACGCTAAAATTACACAATAAAACGGTAACGTGTATTTTTTGTGATCGGGTGACTGATGGCCTGGCCGTTTCCGCCGTCAAAAGCCCAGCGTAAATCCGAACGAGAAGTTTTTCAATCCTTCCTGTGCTGGGCTATCCTGGAACATGTCGTTCGCATAATATTTGGCAAATATGCCGAAGTCGCCGTAGCCAATTCGCGCAAAGCCGCCATACTCGAACTCGGTAAAATGGTAGGGGTTGTAAAACTTCTGCTTACCAAATTCTTTACTGATCTGTTTGATCATACCCTCAAGCAGGAAGCCGCCTTCGGGGCCTGCAATAAAATGCCAGCGGTTTCCGCGGCGGTCCTCGCCGGTTTGAAAAGCAAACGACAGGGGGACGCGCAGGTAGCTGGACGAAAAGCGGTTTTTGCTATACTGAATGCTATCCTGCCTGTAAGTTAAGGTCGGCTGGTTGCGTAGTATGGTGATATTGTCATGCAACCGGATGAGTGTCCAGTCGAACCCGGCAGAAGCGTACAGCTTAAAATTAGGGCTAAATTTTATCCCCATCTGGAAAACGTCGAAACCGACGTTGCTGGTCTTCCATTGCTGGTAGCTCAAAAACTGGTTTTGCTTCTGCAGGGTAAAGCTGCCGTGGTCAACTAAAGTAGCCAGCCCAAGGTCGAACCGGGAAAAAGTTATGCCGATGAAGCCCCTGGGGTAATGCCCCTTATAATGATGAGTAGAATCATCGCTCCAATGGTCACCGCCAATATGTATGGAAAAAGAACCGTCGTTTTTGGTTGTATCGGTTTTTGCCGACTGGCCAAATGCCAATAATGCAGCTACGGTGAATAGTAATGTCGATATTAGTCGTTTCATGATTTTTAGTATATAATTATCCCGGGTGAGTGATTTGACACCCCTCGCCATCAGTGGATGTGTTAATTTTTCTGTTTATTCTCCCTTTTTTATTTTAACTATCCCCAGGTTCACCCCGGTCAGATGCGAGTCGCCGTCCTCATCGTCTGCAAATTGGATCACTTTATCCTGGCGCTTATCCAGTTTGTCGACCACCAGGTTAACCAGGTCGCCGAAGTTGCGGATTTTATGCCGCCGTTTTACCAACACCGAATCTTTCTTGTTATCCGCCAGGTTTTGAGCTGCCAGTTTATCCGGTTTAACGGCCAGGCCCGTTGATTGATCGATGGTCGGATTTGCAGCCAGCTTAACCGCAACATCAGGCACAACCGGCTTAATGGGAGGGGTTGATTTCGCCTGAATATTTGCGATCATTTGATGGTCATCATTTATAATGGTTTTTGCAGGCTCCTTCACCGTATCGACAGCTTTTACAGTGCCGGTGTTTATGGCATGTTTATTTTCAAGACGGGCAATTTCAGGTTCATGTTTTAATTTAACCGGGGTGTTTGCTCCTCCAGGCACCTGGTACTGCGTTGCGACAGGTGGAGTTTTTATTGCCGGATGCGTGATCACCGTAATTGGATTCTTGCCTTCTGGCTTTGTACCGGTGTTTGCTTTTTTCGGGATGAAGAAAAGCCCCACACCCGCCAAAACTACTATGCTGGCAGCGATACTTAACCAGGGCACAAGGGTTTTCCTGCGATTCTTCGAATCCAGTTCGTCCGAAATACCCGGCCAAACATTTGCTGATGGCTCCGTTTCAAACCCGTCCAGTTTCGACCGGAATACTTCATCAAGTTCCTTATCCTGCATATCCATATTTTTTCCCCTCCATTTTTATTACCTTTTCTCTTAGTATACTCCGCGCCCTTGATAACTGCGATTTGGATGCGCCCTCCGTTATCCCTACTATCGCCCCAATCTCCTTATGAGAATACCCCTCAATGGCGTATAAGTTGAATACGATGCGGTATCCGGGCGAAAGCTGCTGTATTAACAATAACAAATCATTTGCCTCCAGTTTAGCGCTTGCCAGCGGGTTTGTAGCACTTTCAGCCCCGGCTTCATCCAGTTCAACCAGTTGCATCATTTTATGATGTTTGCGGTAGTACTCAATCGAGCTGTGCACCATGATGCGCCGCATCCATCCTTCAAACGACCCCTCGCCGCGAAAATCCCCGATCTTTTGGAAAACCCTGATAAAACCGTTTTGCAGCATGTCCTCTGCCTCCATCCTGTCGGTGGCGTAACGGCAGCACACCCCCAGCATTTTGGATGCAAACTGCTTGTATAGCAACTCCTGGGCTTTGCGCTCCCCGGCTTTGCATCGTTTCACCAGTTCGTCTATCGTGTATTTGTTCTCCAAAAACATCATTTATCAGTAAGATGGGAAGCGTAGGGCAATGGTTGCATTGTATTAAAAATAAATTTAGTTTTTATGCACGAAAGTGCCCTATCTTTATCTGAAATGAAAAAAATTAAACTCGTTCTCTGTTTTATCGGCTTGTTTTGCATGCGTCTTTTAGCGCAGCAAAATGGCAATTATATACTGTTAAAACCAGATCGCGTTTTCGATGGAAAAGAGATGCATGCCGGCTGGTGGGTACTGGTAAAAGATAACCACATCGAAGCAGCCGGCGCACCATCATCTATAACCGCTCCCGCATCTGCTAAAATTATTGATCTGCCCGGAACGACGCTAATGCCTGGCATGATAGAGGGCCACTCGCATTTATTCCTCCACCCCTATAACGAAGTAAGCTGGAACGACCAGGTATTAACGGAAAGCCGCGCCGAACGCACCGCACGCGCTGTAACGCATGCAAAAGCCACGCTGATGGCAGGTTTTACCACCGTGCGGGATTTGGGTACCGAAGGGGCCGGATATGATGATGTAGGTTTAAAAACGGCTATTGAAAAAGGAATCGTACCTGGCCCGAGGATGCTGTGCGCAACGCGGGCCATTGTGGCAACCGGCAGTTATGGCCCAAAAGTATTGGTAAACGAGACGGATAATTTAAAAGGCGGCGAGGAGGCCGACGGGATCGACGGGATCACCCATGCCGTGCGCTCGCAAATAGGTCATGGCGCGGATGTTGTAAAGATTTATGTAGATTATCGCTGGGGCGAAAATGAAGAGGCAGAACCGACTTTTACCTTGGAAGAGTTAAAAACCGCCGTTGAAGTTGCCCACAGCAGCGGGCGTATTGTTGCGGTACACTGCGGCACCACCGAGGGCATGCGCCGGGCGATACTGGCCGGCGTAAACACCATTGAGCACGGCGATGGCGGCACGCCCGAACTTTTTGCCATAATGAAAGAAAAAGGCATAGCCCTTTGCCCAACGATAGCCGCAACAGAAGCCATTTCAACTTACCACGGCTGGAAAAAAGGGACCGACCCCGACCCGAAGGGCGTAAAACAAAAACATTATATCTTTACCGAGGCCATGAAAGCAGGCGTTACCATTTGCATGGGCGGGGATGTCGGGGTATTTCCGCATGGCGATAATTCCAGGGAAATGATCCTGATGGCGGAGTATGGTATGAAACCTATTGACGTTTTGCGTTCAGCAACATCTGTAAATGCCGAAGTTTTCGGTTTGAAAGAACTCGGTAACGTTAAACCAGGCTTCCTGGCCGACCTGATTGCCATGCAAGGTAACCCTGCCGAAGACATTAAAGTTGTTAAACAGGTAAAACTGGTGATGAAAGACGGCATAATTTATACCAATTGATCAATTAAAAACTTATGAATATACTGAACTCAAAAAGCCTTTTGAGAACGATTCTTTTTGCTACCGCGTTTGCATCAGAACTTTTTGCCGTAAATGCACAACTGGTTGTTATCCCAATAGAAACCAAAAATAACGCCCTGGTATTGCAGGTTAGCCCTGAGAATTATCTTAATACGGTCTATTTTGGAAAAAAACTGGCTGACAAAAGAGAGTACGATCTGGTCGCAAGGGCTTACGGGTTCAGTCATAATACTGATGGTTATAACTCCACATATACTACGGCCGGAGCGCGTAACCTTCTTGAACCCGCAATATCGGTAACGCATGCAGATGGAAATAAATCGCTTGACTTAAAATACGTGAGTTTTAACACAACAAAAGTTAGCGATGATATCAGCGTAACGAGCATAAGGCTCACCGATTCAGTCTATAATTTTGACGTGACGCTGAATTACAAAACTTATTTTAACGAAGACGTTACCGAACAATGGAGCGTGATCACCCAACACGAAAAGAGCGATGTTATACTGGACAAATATGCTTCGGCCAACCTGTACTTACAGGCCGGCAGTTATTTGCTAAGACACTACCATGGTGATTGGGCGCAGGAAATGCGGCCCGAAGAAGAACAGTTAAATCATGGCATCAAAACGCTGGACACCAAGCTGGGTACGCGAGTTGATCTTTTTCAGCCGCCCGTATTTATGGTATCGCTCAATAAAAACTCAACCGAAGATGATGGCGACGTGTTATTGGCCAACCTGGAATGGAGCGGCAATTACCGGATGGATTTTGAGGTGGACCCGGCTAATAACTTACGACTGATAGCTGGAATAAATAACTATGCAAGCAACTATGCACTTAAACCCGGCATTGCCTTTACCACACCCAAGTTTGTTTATACGTTAAGCCATAATGGCAAGGGCGAAGCCAGCCGTAACCTGCAAACCTGGGCGCGGAAATACCAGCTAGTAGATGGCGAGGGCCCGCGGTGGACCCTGTTGAACAACTGGGAGACAACTGAATTCAATTTTGATGAAAACAAACTGGCAGAAATTCTGAAAGATACTAAAACATTGGGCGTGGACCTCTTTTTGCTGGATGACGGCTGGTTTGGAAATAAATATCCACGGAACGACGACCACGAGGGCCTGGGCGACTGGCAACCCAACAAAGTCAAACTACCCGATAACATCGCATTTTTGACCAAAGCCGCCACCGAAAACGGCGTAAAATTCGGTATCTGGGTTGAGCCCGAAATGGTGAACCCCAAAAGCGAGCTTTATGAAAAACATCCCGATTGGGTGGTAAAACAACCTCAGCGGCCGGAGTACTATATGCGCAACCAACTGGTGCTGGATTTGACTAATCCGAAGGTGCAGGAATTTGTGTTTAATATCGTAGACGGCCTTTTTACAAAAAGTCCCGGCCTGGCTTATATTAAATGGGATTGTAATTCAGTAATTTATAACGCTTATTCGGCATATGAAAAATCGCAGTCGAACTTTTATACCGACTATGTTTTCGGCTTGTATAAGGTACTCGACCACCTCAGGGCCAAATATCCAAAAGTGCCGATGATGCTTTGCTCCGGCGGGGGAGGTCGTGTTGATTATGGCGCGCTGAAATACTTTACCGAGTACTGGCCCAGCGATAATACCGAGCCGCTGGAAAGGATATTTATTCAATGGGAATATTCTTATTTCTACCCGGCGCTGGCCAGCTCAAATCATGTCACCAACTGGGGTAAGGAGCCGATCAAATTCAGGGTGGATGTTGCCATGATGGGTAAGTTGGGTTTTGATTTTGTAGTTGGCAAGCTGAAACCCGAAGAACTGGCTTTCTGCCAGCAGACGGTGAAAACTTACAAGGAGAATTCAGAAGCCATCTGGCACGGCGATCAATACCGTTTGCAGGACCCCTGGAATAATGATGTAGCTTCTTTGATGTACGTCGATACAACCCAGACGACGGCCATCGTGTTCAATTGCCTCGTCAGTAACCGCTATGCCGCAGGGAGCAAGCTACCGATTAAGCTAAAGGGTTTAAATGCTGATAAAAACTATTCGGTGAGCGAAGTAAATTTGTTTCCGGGCACGCATTCAACCATAGCTGACGGAGTTTTTAGCGGCAGGTTTTTGATGACAGTAGGAATAAATCCGGATGTAAGGGAGGGAAGAACGAGCGTTTTGATTAATATAAAGGCACAATAATAAATTTGAACAGTTAAAAAAATGTGTACCTTTAGTGAAATTTATGTGTATGAGAACGAATATTGAAATAGATGATGAATTGATGGCTAAGGCGCAGAAGTTAACCAATATAAAAACTAAAAAAGTGTTAGTTGATAATGCGCTGCGTTTGTTAGTGACCATAGAAAATCAAAAAAAATTAATCGAACTGTGGGGGAAAATTGAAGTCGACGACAAAGCCTACGAATAATGGACATTGTGTTAGTTGATACTTCCGTTTGGATCAATTTTTTTAAGGCAAAAGACACGGCTTCAAGTTTGTTTTTGAAAAACAATCTGGCCAACATCGTAATAGCAACCTGCCCAGTAATCATACAGGAGGTATTACAGGGAGTTCTGTCAGACAAAGAATATAAAATTGTAGAATCTCGTCTTAATTCGCTCAAAAAATTTGTTGATGATCCCTATTTATTAGCGTTGGATGCCGCCAAATTGTATAGGGAGGTAAGAAAAAGCGGATTTACAATTCGAAAACCAAATGACTGTTTAATAGCATCTTATGCCATTAAAAACAGGGTGAAATTGTTACATGATGACAAAGATTTCCACTATATAGCTAATAATAGCAATTTAATGGTGCATACAACAGGTGAAACTGCGCAGTAAATCAATTAATTATTTTGTTTATCACAAAGAAGTTAATTTTGAGCGTATATCAACCAAACTGAAATGAAGATCATTGAGAATTACGATAGGGTAGTTTCGAATGAGTTAATTGAAATCAAGGCCACCCATTGTTGATCGATAGTTTGAACACTCATATAAAAACGTAATCAATATCATATTTTAGCTCTAATCATTGATTTATCTTGCAGGCTTTACGCACAGGCATGGATATCAACTTTTTTACCGACCCCAAACTTTTAGCCGAAATAAAGAAATTCACGCGCACCAAAAAAATAAAGGCGGGCGATGCTTTTATTTCACCGGGTGATAAAATCGTTTTTGTGCCGATCGTTATGAAAGGGGTTTTAAGGATCATCCGGCAAGGGCCAGATGACAAGGAAATATTCTTGTACCACCTTTATCCCGGGCAAACCTGCGCCATGGCCATCAACTGCTGCCAGTCTGCCATGGTAAGTCCGATAAAAGCGATAGCCGAAGAAGACACCGAGGTGCTGCAAATACCCGCAAAACTGATGGACGACTGGGCTAAATTCCCGGAATGGCGGACGTTTATTAATAGCACCTATGGCAGCCGCTTTGCCGAATTGATAGAAGTGGTAGACCTGATCGCCTTCAGCCACATGGACAAGCAGGTTTTGCATTACCTGCAGGAGCGTGGCAAAGCGGCTAAAACCAAAACAGTCAGCATAACCCACCAGGAGATCGCCGATGAGCTGCATACCCACCGCGAAGCGGTCAGCCGGCTGCTTCGGACCATGGAACAAAAAAACATCGTTCGCCTCGGTCGCAATACGATCGAACTATTGTAGTGCTGTGTAACAAATGTTCCCAATTAATGGCTTAATGGTTAATACTTTCGGCCTGAATTTAATTGTACATTTTATGAAAAAAAATATGGGCACTGCCGACCGCGTTCTTCGGATTTTGATCGCTGTCGCAATTATCGCTATCTATTTCTTCACCAACCTGTTGAGCGGCACGGTTGCGCTCATTTTGCTTATTGCATCGGGCATTTTTATCGCGACGAGTTTTATCAGTTTTTGCCCGCTTTATTTGCCCTTCGGAATAAGCACGGTGGGCCGAAAAAAGCAAGCGCAATAATGAACCGGCAAAAAATTCCGCTTATCCAACAAATGTTCCAAACGGTTGGATTTAATCTCCGGAATTTTGATCTGTCAATTTAAAAAGATTAATAAATGAACAAAATAGCAGAATTACTGCCATTACCGGGGACGGTAGTGATAGATGTACGGACACCACAGGAGTACAGCGACGGCCATATTGCCAAAAGCATCAACATCCCTTTAGGCGAGTTAAGCAAACATTTGGAAGAGTTAAAGCAGGCGGAAAATATCATTGTATGTTGCGCGTCGGGTATCCGCAGCCAAAAGGCGAGCATATTGCTCAAACAAAACCAGATCAACTGCCTCGACGGTGGCTCCTGGTTGGACATTAACAAATTTTCAAGAAACTAATTTTATGGGATTTATAGCAAGTATTAAAAAGCTTTTCGGGCCGGGTGTCGACCTGGGTGAGATTATCGGATCAGGCGCCAAAATAATCGATGTGCGCACTCCGGGTGAATTTGCCGGAGGGAACGTAAGGGGCTCCATCAACATCCCGCTGAATACGCTTAGCAGCAAACTCGGAAAATTTAAAAAAGACGAGGCACTGGTTACCTGTTGCGCATCCGGCATGCGCAGCCGGTCGGCAAAGGCGCTGCTGCAATCCAATGGCTTTACCAAAGTTTATAACGGCGGGAGCTGGTATAGCTTAACTAAATACAAACGATGAATACACTGCGGTACAGAATTTTTGCCAACTGGAATTTCATGCGTTTTTTACGCCTCGCACTCGGAATTTGGATATCGGTGATGGCGGTGCAGTCGCGCGACTGGTCGGTGGGATTAATCAGCGGCCTGTTCATTTTCATGGCGCTTACCAACACCGGTTGTTGCGGCGCCTACGGGTGCGCAATCCCGAATAGCAAACAGGTTAACGACGAGGGGCCAATAGAGGTCAAACACGAAGGGATACAGGAAATTAAATAATTAAAACGATGAGCATAGAACATTTATATGAAGTTGATTTGAACTGGGTAAACGGTCGCTTAGGCACACTAAGTTCAGACGAACTGACAGACGTGGTTAATGTAGCCACCCCGCCTCAATTTCCGAATGGAATGGAGAATATCTGGTCGCCTGAGCATTTATTCACCGCGGCGGTAAACAGCTGCCTGATGACCACTTTTTTGGCCGTGGCAGAGTACTCGAAGCTGGAATTTGAGCATTTTTTGTCAAAAGCAACCGGCAAACTGGAAATGATTGACGGGAAATACGTTATGAGCGAAGTAACGCTGATGCCTGAACTTTGGATAGCCAACGAGGCTTTGACAGAAAAAGCGATGCGGGTATTGCAAAAGGCTGAAGCGGCTTGCCTGATTTCAAACTCAATCAAATCAAAGATCATTTTTAAACCCGAGGTTGTTGTTAAGGCTTACCAGCCTTCAGCAATAGCTTAGTGTAACGTTTGTGGTTTAGTTTAGGTAGCGGGCAATAGGATCGACAGGTCTTATTGCCCTTTTTTCACCCTGGCGCGCTTGTACAGCTTAACGGCGATCGCCAGGATGATGGCTAAAGCGATCAACCCAAAAGTTCCGTACATCCAGTTCAGCGTATCCTTTAATACCGCCAGGAAAACGATGGCAAACAAAAGAATGGTAGCTACCTCGTTCCATATACGCAATTTGGTCGAGCTCCATTTAAAAACCCCTTTCTCCATTTGCTTCATTTGGTTTTGACAAATGAAATGATAAACCAACAAGCCGGCAACAAAGCAAAGTTTAAGCTGCATCCAGGGTTGCTGCAGCCAACCCGGCACAATGATCAGCATGGTAATCCCTGCCGCCAGCACAAACACCATCGAGGGAACTGTGATAATATACCACAGCTTTTTTTCCATGATCACAAACTGGTTGGATAGGATAGTCCGGTCAGGTTCCGGCTTTTCCTGCGCTTCCGTATGGTAAATAAACAGGCGCACCATGTAAAATAAGCCCGCAAACCAGCAGACGATGAAGATGATGTGTATGGCAAGAATATATGGATACATAACCCCGACCCCCTAACCCCCTAAAGGGGGAATTTAACGTTTAAGCTCTGTCCCTCCGTCACCTCTTTAAAAGGCGGGTGGGTAATCTTTTATTATGTCGACCGCATACTTCACATTATCAAACGGGATATCAGGCATGATGCCGTGGCCCAAATTGAATATGAAGCCATTTTCGCCTTTCATCCTGTCGAACAGGCGGTAAATGCGGTCCTTAATTACTTTTTTATCAGCATACAAAATATGCGGGTCAAGGTTGCCCTGAACAGCCATCCCGACCGGTAAACGTTTTTTGATGTCGAGCAGATCAACGTTCCAGTCGATCGAGATTACATCCGGCTTTGCTTCGGCCATCAGCGGTGCAAAAACCGAGCTGCCTTTACAGAAGGAAATAACCGGAATTCCTTTGCGGTGTAATTTGCTGATGATCTCCGCAATATAGCGGTGCGAAAACTCTTTATAATCATCCCAGGCCAGGGCCTGTGCCCAACTGTCAAATATTTGTACAGCGTTTACCCCTGCAGCTATCTGCAAATTAAGATAATCGGCGGTTACAACAGCTATTTTTGATAAGAGTTTATGCGCAAGTTCCGGCTCGTTGTGCATAAACAGCTTGGTAAGTTTAAAATCTTTTGATGAACCACTTTCAACCAGGTAGCTCATTACCGTAAACGGCGCACCGGCAAATCCAATCAGCGGAATACTGCCATTTAGTCGTTGCTGGATAACTTTTATCGCGTCGGCAACATATTGCAGCTTATGGGTTACGTCAGTTTCAAGGCGTTCAATGTCAGCTTCGTTACGCACCGGGTTCGAAAACCTGGGCCCTATGTTTTGCGTAAAGCTCAGGTCGCCCCCCATGGCTTCGGCGGTTACCAGTATGTCCGAAAACAAAATAGCGGCGTCAATGCCCAGCAGATCAACCGGCAGCATGGTTACATCGGCAGCGATCTCCGGCGTTTTGCACATTTCCAGGAAAGAATATTTGTTTTTTATATCCCAATATTCCTTCATAAAACGGCCGGCCTGGCGCATCATCCACACCGGCGGGCGTTCTGTCGGCTCCGAAAATGCTGCTTTTATAAATAATGAATCTGTCATTCTATAGTGTGCAAGGGCGACCGCAAGGGCCGACCCCCGTGTTAAATTTTCTTTAATTCATCATGAAGGCGTTTGATCACATCCTTCATTTTGGCATTTATTTTTTCGTTGTGTTTTTCCGATAACTCCAGGTAGGCTCTCGCTTTTTCAAAATTACCCAGGCGTATGCTGATATTGGCCACGTGCATAAGGGCCGCTACATGATCGTTAACCGAGCGCAGAGGGTACTGGGCCGCAATTTCATAATGTTGCCCGGCGTCTTCAAAATCTTGCTTTTGCAGGCAAACGCCACCCATCAAAAATTCATAGTAGCCGCGGCGGTTTTTGCTCAGCCAATCTGGTTTCAGTATCTCTCCGAGCGAACGCTCCGCCTTGTCATAATCTTTATGGTGAAAGTATTTGGCGGCTACTACCAGCGTACCCTGCCTCAGATAATCCCAGCCAAGCAACACGATCATCATCAGCGCTACCGATGCTAACTCATACCAATGTTTATCCACTAAAATTATCAGCGAAAGTAAAAAAATGGTGCCGATGAATAAACGGGTACGATTACTGAACATTAATGCTGGTTATCGGTAAATTTATAGCCTACGCCGCGTATGGAATGAAAATAAACCGGGTTTTTCGGATCGGGTTCAAAATACTTACGGAAGGTAAGGATAAAGTTATCAATGGTGCGGGTTGAAGGGTACACGTCGTAATTCCAAACGGTTTCAAGTATCTGCTCACGCGATACGGCGTCATTCCGGCGCTCGATCAGCAGCTTCAGCAGCATGGTTTCTTTTTTGGTGAGCGGAGTGATCGACCCGTCAGCGTTGACCAGCTCGAATGAATTGAAATGGATAGTTTTATCGCCGATCTTGTAGCTGTTAAATTCTTTCAGGTCATCGCCTTTAAGACTACGTTTCACCAGGTTGTTCACCCGCAATATCAACTCTTCCAGGTTGAAAGGCTTGGTAAGATAATCGTCCGCGCCTTTCTTCAAACCTGATATTTTATCCTCGTTGGTATTTTTGGCCGTAAGGAACATAATCGGCACTTCTGAGTTCTCCAGGCGGATCGTTTCAGCCACTACAAACCCATCTATTTCCGGCATCATTACGTCCAGGATCACCAGGTTAAAGCGTTCTTCCTTAAATATTTGCAGGGCTTTTTTGCCATTGGTTGCGGTTGAAACCTTATAACCTTCCAGTTCGAGGTTAAGCTTTATGGCCTCCAAAAGATGCTCCTCATCTTCGGCGAGCAGTATTCGTTTTTTACTTTGCATGTGAATTAAGTTAAATTAGATCAATTTATCCGAAAACCACCTCAAATATACTACCAACCGGACGGTTATCTTTCACTTTTATACTTGCCTGGTGCTTCTCGAGCACTTCTTTTACAATATACAGACCTAAACCGGTACCTTTTGTATTCCGGGTATCTTCACTGCCCACCCGGTAAAACTTGTCGAATATGCGGCTTTTCTCGTTGTCAGCTATACCAATACCGTGATCCGCCACCTGTAACATCACTTTTCCCTCCTTTGAGAACAGCTTAACCTCCACGATCTCGCATGGGCCGGAATACTTGATGGCATTCTCTATCAAATTCGTCACAACAGAAGTTAATGCAAATTTGTCACCCGTAATCTGAATTTTTGGCTCAATTTCCGCATCAATCACCTGCTGGTTGCTTTCGCATTTGGTCAGCTGCAAGCGGTTTACAATACTATCGACCAATACCGACAGGTTAAACTTATCTTTTGGAAAAGTATAGGAGCGGTTATCGATCTTCGAAGCCAGCAACATATTCTCCACCATATCATCCAGCCGCTCAATATCCGTTAGGCATTTGCCCACAAAATCCATTGTTTGCTGTCTGCTCAAATCACGTTTCTGAATGGTTTGCAGCAATATTTTCATCGACGCCAGCGGCGATTTCAGCTCGTGTGTAACCGACAGCAAGAAATTCTTTTTTTGCTCCTGCAATTTACGTTCCCGCTTGATTGAGCGGTGCAGCCAGTACGCGCCAACCAAAAAAACGATGATGAAAATGGAGCCTTCACCCATGATCATGGCCAGGCTGCTGGGCATCAGCTTTACCAGCAGGTAACCCCACCATGCCAATTCGGTAAGGGCGTAAATGATGAGGGCGTAGAATATTATAAATGATCGTCTCATATTTTAGTTGCGGTTGTTAGTGGCCGTGACAGTCGGATACATAAACGAAACCGTTCTTACTGCCACAGCTACTACTTTGAATTAAATACTACTTCAAGGCTTTCAAATATAGCGCGTTTTGCTTTTTCCAGGTCGATCTTGGTATGGGCCGACGATATAAATCCAACCTCGTAACCCGACGGGCCGAAATAAACGCCCCGGTTAAGCAATTCGCGGTGTAATTTTTTAAATTTCTCCATACTTGCCGGGTCGATCTCATCCGCGCGGCGAATGGCCTCATTATCAGTGAACGCAAACCAAAAGATCGAACTGATGCGATAAACCTTAAACTTATAATTCCGCGCGGTGGCAAAACGCTGAATCGCTTCGGTAAATTCTTCGGTCTTTTTGTTCAGGTCTTTGTAAAAACCCGATTTCAATAGTTCAGTAAGCTGGGCTATGCCCGCAGCCATTGCCACCGGGTTACCTGACAGCGTGCCACCCTGGTAAACCCCGCCATCGGGAGAAACGATACTCATGATCTCAGCCGACGCACCGTAACAGCCTACGGGAAGGCCACCGCCAATGATCTTGCCATAAGTAACAATATCCGGTTTAATTCCATAATAACCAGCTGCACCTTCAAACCCTATCCTGAAGCCCGAGATCACTTCGTCAAATAGCAGCAGCGTGCCGTTTTTGGTAGAGATATCGCGTAAAAATTGCAGGTATTCTTTTTCCTGCAAAAGCAGGCCATTATTGGCCGGTACAGGTTCAATGATGATGACAGCGATCTGGTCTTTAAATTCTTCGAAAGCTTTTTCGATGGCTTCGCGATCATTCAGCGCCACCACGATGGTTTCATCCGCGAACGCTTTCGGTACACCCGCCGATGAAGTTTCGCCAAAAGTAACCAGCCCGGAGCCGGCTTTTACCAGCAGCGAATCCGAATGGCCATGGTAACAGCCCTCAAACTTTAATATCTTGTCTTTTTTAGTATAACCACGCGCCAGGCGGATGGCCGACATTACCGCCTCGGTGCCTGAGCTTACAAAACGCAGTTTTTGGATGTACTTGTTATTTTTTGTGATCAGTTCAGCCAGTTCGTTTTCCAACGCGGTAGGCGCCCCGAAGGACATGCCGTTTTGCATGACCTCTATTACCTTCTGGCGGACCTTAGGATGGTTATGCCCCAGGATCAGCGGGCCCCACGATCCGCAAAAATCAATAAACTGGTTGCCGTCGGCGTCCCATAAGTGGCAGCCGTCGCCTTTTTCGATAAAAAGCGGTGTGCCGTGTACTGATTTAAACGCCCGTACAGGGGAGTTCACCCCGCCCGGAAAATATGTTTTGGCCTTCTCGTACAGTTCCGCCGACTTCTCCCTGCTGATATCCGGCTTAGCCACCGTAGCGCCCGCCTCAGCCTCCGCAGTATTCCTTTTCTTTTTTAATCCTTCAAACATTGTCCTTTTCTAAAATCGTTTTCTCAATCCGGCGCCTCCTGTTTATTCCAGGCCTTTGTAAACAATCGCTGATTGAGGATTTGTAGCGTAGCGCTACACGTGCTACACCCTGCTACAAAACGCTACAAGACTGATAATTAACACTTTAACTACTGCCAAAATTTTGGCACTGACAAATCCCTGTCACCAATTTTAGTATCCGGCGTACCTTTCTTCCGCCACTAATATATTAATTAATAACTAATTTCCGGTCGCTATTCTCTGACCCTAAATCCAATTATTCAGCAGCGCTTCCTTTGCGTGATAAGTCAATATCGCGGTGGCGCCTGCTCTTTTTATGCCGGTCAAAATTTCCGTAACCGCTCGTTGTTCGTTCAACCAGCCACGTTGTACCGCTGCTTTTACCATGGCGTATTCGCCGCTAACGTTATAAGCCGCGATAGGCAATTCCGAGTTATCCTTTAATAATTTTATAACATCCAGGTAGGGCAAGGCTGGTTTTACCATTAAAAAGTCAGCGCCTTCGGCTTCATCCAAATCGGCTTCTATCAACGCTTCCCGCTGATTGGCCGGGTTCATCTGGTATGTTTTCTTGTCGCCAAACTTTGGCGCCGAATTTAATGCGTCCCTGAACGGGCCGTAAAACGCGCTGGCGTATTTTGCCGAGTACGACATGATAGACACGTTGGTAAACTTATTATCGTCCAAAACATTGCGGATATACCCCACACGACCATCCATCATATCCGATGGCGCTACAATATCCGCACCGCATTGGGCATGGGCAAGCGCCATTTTACCTAAAATCTCCAGCGTTTCGTCGTTTAATATCTCGCCATTTTCAACAATACCATCATGGCCGTCGCTGCTGTAAGGGTCCATAGCCACATCGGTGATCACACACGCCTCCGGGAAGTTCTTTTTTACCTCGCGGATGGCCCGCAGGTAAAGGCTTTGCTCACGATGACTTTCAGTTGCGTATTTGTCCTTGAGCGATTCGTCAATATTTGGAAATAAATCAAATGCATTTAATCCCAGTTTCAGGCAGCTCTCTATCTCGCGCAGCAGGTTGTCAATGGAGTACCGGTAAATCCCTGGCATCGAGCTGACTTCTGTTTTTTGAAATGTGCCGTCAATGATAAATAAAGGGAATATCAGGTTAGCCGCGCTTACATGCGTTTCCTGCACCATCTGGCGTATTACTTCGCTTTTCCGGTTTCTTCTTGGTCGTTGTAGCATTTTTTTAAAATCCACGTGAAGTAAATAAACTGGGGCTATTGTGGACGTCAAAAATAATCAAACGGAAACAATTATTTATTGACTTACAGCAGCTAAGAGGTTTTATGTCTTAAAAATGATTTTTAAGTTTTTACGTCCCAACGGTTTCCTAAACTTATGATTGCCTTCGGGTGACCCATTGTGTAAATGGGTTTATTGAAGCCCAAACACCGCTTCCGCAAGCCCGGTTTCATCGGGCGAGAAAGGCAGCGTATAATTTACTTGCACTTCGTCCAGTTTTTTTCCTGTTGATTTTCCAATAGCGATTACCTTTTGATCGGGCTGCATCAAATTATTGGCAAAATAAGCTTCTACATTTGATGGGCTGGTGAAAACCAATATTTCCGCGCCGCTTGGCTCCGGGTCTTCTTCCAAAATAGTTTCATATACCGCCAGGTCTATCACTTTTGTTCCGGCTGAAAGCCCGTGCTGTATGCTCCGCATTGAGTTTTCAGCAGCAGGGAACAAAACCGTCATCCCATTTGCGAGTTGCGCAAATTCGGCGGCTACTTCTGCCGTATCGATGCCCTCGCCAATAAAATCAACGAAGTGTCCGCGACGCCGCAGGGCATCCTCAGAGCCGCTGCCCATCGTGCCAAATTTTACCTTCTTTGGCAATAAGGGCTCTAACTGAAAAAAGTAATCGACAGCGTTTTTGCTGCTGAAAAACACCCAGTCGATATTCCTGAAAATAAAACTATCAACTTTGTTGATCACGGGCACCGTACGGATCAGCGAGCGTGCTTCCACTTCGATGCCGTGCTTCTCCAAAGCCCGGCGGAAATAGCTCTGTTCCGAAAGCTCCCTCGAAATAAATACTTTCTTTGAGAAAACACGCGCGGGATCAAAAAAGGAAACGATCTTTTCAGCCAGGCCGTCGGTTGAAGGCGCCTGTATAAATAACCTATCCGGAAAATCCCCGCCTTCATCTGCTTTCGAGGTAAATACCTGGTAAACGCCGTCATCCCTGCGGCAATAACAGCCCAATGGCAGATGACAGCCACCGCCAAACAGCTTTAACACTTTACGTTCCACCGCAAGCTCTTCAACAACATTGGGGTGGTTTAAGGCCTGCAAAGCGTCAAACAGCACGCGGTCATCTTCTCTAATTTGTATGGCAAGCGCTCCCTGGGCCGGCGCCGGGACCAGTTCAGCGGGGCTCACCTCTTCCACATGGAAATCACCCAGATCAAGACCCAGGCGGAAAACACCGGCTTTAGCCACCATAATGGCATCATACTGCTCCTCGCGCAGCTTATTTACGCGCGTAGGCACGTTTCCGCGCAGGTCTTTTATTTCCAGGTCGGGGCGGTAGGCAAGCAGCTGTGCCTTACGGCGATTCGAGGATGTGCCGACAATCCCGCCATATTTGACGGACAGCTTTTGATGCACATCAACGCAATCCTTCAGTACCAGCAATAGCTCAGATGGGTCTTCGCGTTCCGAAACCGCCGCAATCATCAATCCCGGCGGATTCTCCGTAGGCAGGTCCTTATGCGAATGCACCGCAAGGTCAATTGTACCGGCCAAAAGCTCTTCTTCCAGTTCCTTGGTAAAAAATCCTTTGCCTTCCAGCTTATCCAGGCTTAAGTGCAGGATGCGGTCGCCCTGGGTTTTGATGATCTTTAATTCGGCCTCAATATTTACCGCAGCCAGGCTGTCTTTTACAAAATGTGCCTGCCACAAAGCCAGGTCGCTGCCGCGCGTACCGATGATGAGTTTTCTATCCACGTTTATGTTGTGGTGCAAATTTAACCTTTTATAAATAGCATAAAAGGGCTAATTGAGGATTTGAAAGGCCGCTGACTTTTAGCTGGTTGCTGTCCTGCGATCGCCGTAAAATAAACCTTTTACCTGTGTGCTGCCTATTGCTATCTTTACCGCCGATGTCATTAACTCCTTTTTTACAAGCTAACGCGATAACCAAAATCTACCCCGGCGCCCAACATGCCGGTTTACAGAAAACGGATCTTACTATTACGCAAGGGAAGATCACCGCCATTATCGGCGAAAGCGGCAGCGGGAAGAGTACATTGCTAAAATTATTGTATGGGCTCATCTCGCCTGACAGCGGCGAAATAAAATTCAAAGGAGAACGGGTTTGGGGGCCTGAAGAGAAACTTATTCCCGGCCATGATGCCATGAAAATGGTTACCCAGCAGACCGACGACCTGAACTTGTTTGCCAAAGTGCGGGAAAATATTGCCGTCATGCTGCCCCACACCAACCTGAAAGCCAAACACGAAAAAACGGAAAAAATAATACAACAGCTTAAGTTAGCCGCTATTGCGGATAAACAGGCGGTAAATTTAAGCGGGGGCGAAAAACAGCGGGTGGCGATAGCGAGGGCAATAGTGGTGAATCCTGAGATTCTGCTATTGGATGAACCGTTTAACCAGGTGGACACTTCTTTCAGGGAAGGTTTGCAGCAGGATATCCGGCAAATTGTAAAAGATACCGGCTTAACCGTCATCATCGTATCACACGACCCGGCCGAGGTGCTTTCCATGGCCGATGAGCTTTTGGTACTCAGGCAGGGCGAAATATTGGAATCGGGCGATCCCAAATCGATGTATCAGAATCCCAAAAACCTGTACACCGCCAGGCTGCTCACCAACTGTACCGTTTTAACGTGCGAACAAGCAAAAATTTGTGGCCTGAAAACCAGGGCAAACCACATTGCAATTTACCCCGAATGGGTGCAAACGGTAAAAACCTGGACCCACAACGACTGGGAAATAAAGCAGGTATTATTTAAAGGCAATTACGAAGACCTTTTGCTTGAATATAAAGGCATAACTATCCGCGTGTTGAATGACCAGTTTGATAAATATACCGAAGGGATGCGGGTAAATTTAAAGCTGAATAAGTGGTTGGAATTCTAATTCCGCTTTAGCTCTTTACTTATTCATGTAGTCGCCTAACGCTGCCAGGTAGTTATCATCGATATCCCCGTCGTTGGTTTTCATAAAATCATTTAACTTATTCAGGTCATCGTTAAACGCTTCCTTTAGCGACTTCTTCTTCAAAGCAATTTTGCGGGGCGCACCGTCATTACCAATCACATAATATGTACTGTTATCCACGTACTCATCATATTGGTTGCCTGAGGAGCTAATGCCGTTAGTTTGATAGTTGGATTTGATAAATTCTGTATTGATGAGTTTGTAAATTTTGTACTTATTCCCTTTCTCGATAACCTCGGCATACCGGTTTTTACTGATTGCCGGCACATTGTCAAACGACGACATTTCGCCGTCCTGGCCGTACAATGTAAATGACTTAACCAGGTCCCGGTCTATCTCAACGGCCGATTTACCATCCTGGCTGAGCAATAATCCCCCTTCGGTTTTATCATAATCAAACAAAAATTCAGGCCGCTGTATCAGCGAATCTTTGGCATTGATAACGAAACCGTGCACCCAGCCCTGGAAAAAATAGCGGCTGCCCCTTGTTTCCTGCTTAACCGTAAAACTTGGCAAAATCGAGCCCTGTTGAATCACTATAGGCGGCCCGTCAAGGTTTACCAGGTCGCGGAAAGAGCTCTCGACCACGTTATTTAAATGCTCCGAGGTTCCGGCTATCGGTTTGGCAATCACACCCGGGGCCTGGCTCAGTACAATGCTAAAGGCGGTTTTGTTATCGACAGCTATGGTGGTATCATTATATCCCGCGCAATTTACGCGCAGTTTCGAGCCGGGGTTTACGTCAAGTGTAAAAGCACCGCGGACATCGGTATAAACACCGTTTTTTATTATCTTATCCTGCACAAATGCATAATGAAGCGGATTTCCGGACTGGTTTCTTACCGTTCCGCTGATCTTTATGGTTTGAGCGTTTGCAAAGAAGTTTGCAACTAACAATAGCGGCAGAATGATTTTTATTTTTTTCATATGGCCTGGTTTTCGTTATAACGGATAAGCGGGCTTGTTATTGCAAGTTTCATCCCCGTTAAGCTTAAGCATGCTAAATATACAGTTTGTTACAGTAAATTAAAAAACATAAACGCATGTAACAAAAAAGCTACCCGGATAGCGTGGAAATCGTGTTCAAAATTTAAGTGCTTTACCCTCCTTTCCGCCGCAGGCGAAGAGAGGGTGGTCGAGCAAAGCGATGACCGGGTGAAGTCGGCTCCGGCGGACATTACCCCCCCCCGATAGCTATCGGGGGCATTAGCGCCAATATCCGCCGGGGTTGACTCATCCCCCCGACCTTCGGTTGGGACTGCGCTGCTCGACCCTTTCTTCCTTTGCGCGAAAGAAGGTAAGCACTTAATTGCAATTTGGCCCTGAAATCATTTTAAACGCGATTTCTCTGACCTGTATAGGGTTGCCGACGCCAATCTGCTTGTTTGTTATTGATTCATAACGTCTCCCAGGCCTTTTAAGTAGTTATCATCGATATCGCCTTCATTGGCCGCCAAATATTGATTGAGCTTAGCTACGTCATCGTTGAATATTTCCTTGAGTGCCTTTTTCTTTAGTGTGAGCTGGTGAGGAAT
>DASRTD010000193.1:0-19785 GCA_035656115.1 Mucilaginibacter sp. | reverse complement strand
ACCGAGCCACCATCCGGCTTCAGCAAACCGACAATACATTCAATTGTAACAGACTTCCCGGTACCCGATCTGCCTAAAACGACCACATTTTCTCCCTTTTTTAATTCAAGGCTGATGTCTTTCAATACTTCGTTTCCGCCAAACGATTTTTTTAGCCCGTTAATGGCGATTACGACCTCCATATCGGTTTTGGCAGCCTGATTATCCTCAGCATTTTCTTTTTCCTGGTTCATTTCACGCTACTTATAAAATAATAAACTAGTTATCTGTACCGCGATGGCATCAATAACAAATATCCATAGCGACGCGGTCACAACGGCAGAATTCGCCGCTATCCCTACGCTTTCGGTACCTTTATTAGAGTGAAACCCTTTATAGCATCCAACAAATCCTATTGCCAGCCCAAAAAACATTGTTTTAACCAGTGCCGGCAAAAAATCGGAAAAGTCAAGGCTGGCTATTACCTTGGTAAAGTAAAGGTGAAAGCTGATGCTATCCCTTATATTTATTCCGAGGAATCCGCCGAAAAGGCCGATAACATCTCCCATCAGTGATAAAACAGGCACCATGAATGTTGCGGCCAATATCCGGGTAACTACCAGGTATTGAACGGAATTGGCCCCTGATACCTCCATAGCGGCAAGTTGTTCCGTCACCTTCATGCTTCCCAGTTCGGCGCCTATACTTGACGCCATTTTCCCGGCACAGATCAGGCCGATGATAACAGGCCCCAATTCCCTGATAAATGACACGGAAAGCGTTGCCGGCAGCATATTTGTAGCGCCAAACGATACAAGGGTCGGTCGTAGTTGCACTACCAAAACCAGTCCCATAATAAATGAGGTAACCCCAACAAGCATGATGGAACGATAGCCGATCTCGTAACATTGCCGCACAAATTCCGACCACTCAAAACCGCCCGTAAAAATATTCTTCAAAAAATCCGTAAAAAACCCGACCTGGTCGCCTATGCCTTCAAGCCACTTCTTCCATGGGGGAATCTCAATCTCTTCTGCCATATATTATCTTTTAATTATCCGATATGTGCAACCCTGTACACTACGCAACTCAAAAAATGCGGGTTAAACACTTTCGGTGGAAAAGTTTGTGCCTCGGTTTTGGTTAGTTGAATTATTTATATAACCAAATAAGGGCAGTTTTGTTTCGTTTAATATGGGGAACAGCAGCGGAATGCCCTCGGCGGCAAAATTTTAACCGAACGGCCTAAACCCGGCACAAACTAATTATGCGTATTTTTGCGAAAAAATACAGATAGTGGCAAAAGCGGTTGTAGCAGGGGCGAGCGGGTTAATTGGAGGTCTTTTAGTTGATGTTTTATTGCAAAGCATTGCATATCAGGAAGTTACTGCGCTTGTTCGTGCTGAATTGCCAATAACCAATCCAAAACTTAAGCAAGTTGTGGTGGATTTTGACAATTTGCCCGATTATGAAAGTGAAGTTAACGGCCATGCGCTGTTTTGCTGCCTGGGCTCGACGCGCAAAAAGACGCCGGACCTTTCCGTGTACCGAAAGATCGATCATGACTACCCCGTTCAATTAGCGCAGATAGCACTGAAAAACGGGATTCAGCAAATCCATTTGGTATCCGCTATGGGCGCTAACGCTGATTCGTCAAATTTTTACACCAAAATGAAAGGAGAAACCGAAAATGACATCAAGAACGTTGGTTTGAATTGCCTGCACATTTACCGGCCAGCCTTGATAACGGGTAACCGGACGGAAAAAAGGCCGGAGAACGCTTTTTATTCGGATTATTTAAAGTAATTGATCCTTTATTAATGGGTAGCCTGCGCAAGTACCGCAGCATACCTGCCTCAACGGTGGCAAGGGCCATGTACAAACAATCATTAATTAAACAGGCGGGTGTTTTTATTCATCCGTCCGACGAAATAAAAGAAATAGCGTGAGTAATTACATATCGGCCGAAAACCTCGGCCACTCTTTTCATGATCATTGGCTCTTCAAAAATGTGTCGGTCGGTATTAACCGCGGGCGCAGGGTGGCATTGGTGGGCATAAATGGTGCGGGTAAATCCACCTTGCTCAAGCTGCTGGCTGGTCAGCTGGCGCCTACCGAGGGCAAAGTTGCACAGATGCGGGGTCTGCGGTCGGGTTACCTGGAGCAGGACCCCGGTTTTAAGGACGCCGTTACCATCAGCGATTATATTTTCCATGCGGACGATCAGCAGCAGCAATTGATCAGGAAATACGAGGAACTACTGGAAAACGACCCGGATAACAACAAAGCCATCGAAGCGGTAATGGAAGAAATGAGCATTATCAATGCCTGGGAATATGAGTATAAAATAAAAACCATCCTGGGCAGGCTGGATATTCATCACCTCGATCAAAAGATCACGACCCTGAGCGGCGGGCAGAAGAAGCGCCTTGCGCTGGCAAAACTACTGATAGAGGACCCCGACCTGTATATTTTAGATGAGCCCACCAACCATTTGGACATCGATACCATTGAATGGCTGGAGAAATTACTTACCGACGGCACAAAAACCATCCTGATGGTTACGCACGACCGCTATTTCCTGGACAATGTGTGCAATGAGATACTGGAAATAGACAAGGGTAAGCTGATCCCATACGTTGGCAATTATGAATATTACTTAGAGAAAAAGGCCGAACGCGAAAGCGCCGATGCTGCAGCTTTTCAAAAAAACAGCAATTTACTGCGTAAGGAGCTGGAGTGGATGCGCCGGCAACCCCAGGCGCGGGGAACCAAATCAAAAGCAAGGATCGATGCCTATTATGATTTGGAGGATAAAACCAAAAACGGCGGACCGAAGCAAAAGGTAGAGCTTTCGGTAAAAACGGCGCGCCAGGGCAATAAGATCATGGAGATCGGGCATGTATATAAAGGGTTTGATCATAAAAACATCATCACCGATTTTAGCTATATTTTCAAAAAGGGCGACCGGATTGGCGTAGCAGGAAAAAACGGCAGCGGCAAATCCACACTATTGAACTTGTTAACCGGTGGACTAAACCCCGACGAAGGCGAGATCATTAAAGGCGAAACGACGGTAATGGGCTATTTTCAGCAGGGCGGCATTACTTTTAAGGAGAATGAGCGCGTGATCGACGTGGTAAAAAACGTGGCGGAGTTTATAACGATGGCGGATGGAAAAACCATTTCAGCCTCCGCACTGCTCACCTTATTCCTGTTTCCGCCGGCAAAACAACATGGGATGATATCAAAACTGAGCGGCGGCGAGAAAAAACGCCTGCTATTAATGCAGGTGCTGATGAAAAACCCAAACTTTTTGATCCTCGATGAGCCAACCAACGACCTGGATATAGATACGCTCAATGTCCTCGAAGAGTTTTTAACGAATTATACAGGGGTGTTGATGCTGGTTTCGCACGACAGGTACTTGCTGGATAAGCTGACCGATCAGCTTTTTATTATGGAAAGCGGACAAAACATCAAGATTTATAATGGCAACTACTCTGCTTACCGGTTGGAACTGGAAGAAAACAAGCTACAATCAAAGAAAGGCGTAAGCATTGAAGCGCCCATAGCCCAAACGGCAAAGAAAAGCAAGCTGAACTATAAGGAAAGCAGGGAACTTGAAACGCTGGACACAGAGATACCCGGCATTGAACAACAGATAAAACAAAAGACGGAAGAATTAAATATTTCAGGTATTGATCCTTCGCGGTTGGCGGACATATTAAAACAAATTGAAGGTTTAAACCGCAAACTGGATGAAAAAACCTTGCGCTGGCTCGAATTAAATGAATTAAAAGAGGCTTAAATGAAAACACCGGATATACTGGCGTCAATCGGCGTGATTATTTTACTAATCGCATTCCTGTTGAATTTATACAAAAAGATGCCCGCACAAAGCAATAGCTATAAGGCGATGAACCTAATTGGCGCAGGTATATGTTGTTTTTCATCGTATTTAATACGTTTTTATCCTTTTGTGGTGCTGGAAGGCGCCTGGGCATTTGTTGCGCTATTATCATTATTTAATGTTCCACGTGGAACATCGGGAGTTAATGAATAATTTTGTGTTTTTTAACAGGGCGTATGTAATGCGAATTTGGGCGTATGCGATACGCCCGGACATGGGTGCAATTAACACGGCGCCTCGGGTTGAACGCCGTAGCAACGAATTGCATTCGTCGCCTTAATTTAAGAACAACAAATGTTCCACGTGGAACATTGTGGCATTTGCGCCGTAGGCGCAATACATCGGTAGAAAATGTTTAAGAAATATGATATAATAGTGGTGGGTGCCGGCCACGCGGGTTGCGAGGCTGCGGCGGCGGCTGCGAACCTCGGATCATCGGTGCTATTGATCACGATGAATATGGGGGTTATTGCCCAAATGAGTTGCAACCCCGCCATGGGTGGCGTTGCCAAGGGGCAAATTGTGCGCGAGATTGATGCTTTGGGTGGCTATTCGGGCATTATCACCGACAAAACATCCCTGCAATTCCGTATGCTGAACCGCTCAAAAGGCCCGGCCATGTGGAGCCCCCGCGCACAAAGCGACCGTATGCGCTTCGCCGAAGAATGGCGTTTGGCGCTGGAAAGAACACCAAACGTAGATTTTTGGCAGGACACCGTAACTTCCCTCCTCGTAAAAAATAGAACTATTACAGGCGTTCGCACCTCGCTGGGCATTGAGATTGCGTGTGATGCCGTGGTTTTAACTAACGGCACCTTCCTCAATGGTATCATCCACATTGGCGAAAAACGCTTTGGCGGCGGCAGAACCGCAGAAAAAGCAGCAACCGGTTTAACGGAACAACTGGTAGAGCTGGGATTTGAATCGGGCAGGATGAAGACCGGAACCCCTCCGCGGGTAGACGGCAGGAGCCTGAACTATGCCGTAATGGAAGAGCAATGGGGCGATGAAGAACGCGGCAGGTTTTCGTTTACTGATGTTGAGCTGGCAAAAGAACAGCGCTGCTGCTGGATCACTTACACTAATACCAAAGTGCACGAGACACTAAAAGAGGGTTTTGAAAAGTCGCCGATGTTCACCGGCAGGATAAAAGGACTGGGGCCGAGGTATTGCCCGTCAATTGAAGATAAGATCAACCGCTTTGCCGAGCGCGACCGCCACCAGATATTTGTTGAGCCGGAAGGATGGAATACGGTTGAAATTTATGTCAACGGTTTTTCTACCTCGTTGCCCGAGGATGTGCAGTACAAGGCGCTCGTACAAATACCTGGTTTTGAAAAAGCCAAAATGTTCAGGCCGGGCTATGCGATTGAGTATGACTATTTCCCCCCTACACAACTTGGCCTCACTTTAGAAACCAAACTGATCGACAATTTATATTTCGCCGGTCAGATCAATGGCACCACCGGTTATGAGGAAGCGGCATCGCAGGGCTTCATCGCCGGCATCAATGCGCATCAAAAACTGAACAACAAACATGAGCTGATCATGAAACGCGCTGAGTCATACATCGGCGTGCTGATCGACGACCTGGTGACCAAGGGCACCGAGGAGCCTTACAGGATGTTTACCTCGAGGGCTGAGCACCGTTTGCTGCTGCGCCAGGACAACGCCGACATCCGCTTAAGCCCGATGGGTCACGAGCTGGGTTTGATCAATGATGAGCGCCTGGACAGGGTAAATAAAAAGATAAAAAATTCTGACGAGATCGTCGCTTTTACCAAATCCAAATCTATTGACCCATCATCAGTAAACGGTCTACTGGAAGAAATGGAGACCAGTGCGCTTAGCCAGAACACCAAATTATTTAACCTGGTGAGCCGACCGCAGATCGGGCTTAATGATCTCCGAAAAGCGGATGTTGCGCTTGACGAATTATTGTCGGCCTTCGATAAAGAAACTATCGAGCAGGCTGAAATAAAAATCAAATATGAGAGTTATTTTGAGAAGGAAATGGAGATTGTTGACCGGATGAAAAAAATGGAGGACAAAGAGATCAACCCGCTGTTTAATTATCAAACTTTGGTTTCATTGTCAAAAGAAGCGCGCGAAAAACTGACGAAGGTAAAACCGCGCACTTTGGGGCAGGCTTCGCGGATTTCGGGTGTCACCCCATCGGACATATCCGTTTTGATGGTGCACATTTCAAAATAGTCAAAAGTCTGTAGTCGTAAGTCTAAAGTCGAATTTCACTGATTTCTTACTTTTGACTTAAGACTTTCGACTAAAGACTAAGGTCAAATAAGAATGATACGAAAAATAACTTGTAAATATTTGACTTTTAATTAGTTACAAAAGATCGTTTTAGATTGATTATTTTTAATTTTTAATATCAGCCTTCATTAAAACATAAAAATCGCCTATATCGCCTAAAAATAATGTTAAATAAAAAGTGCCTTTTTGGGGGACTAATTTTACCCCTCTTTTTGCTGATTTTTGGCTGCGCAAACCGCCAGCCGCCAGGGGGAGGCCCCCGCGACCACGATCCGCCAAAATTGCTGAAGGCAACGCCGCCGAACATGACGCGCTTTTTTAAGAACAAGGTGATCCAGCTTGACTTTGATGAATATTTCAAACTCAACAACGCTTACACCGAAATTACCATGAGCCCAACGCCAACCAAATTGCCGGAATACAAACGGAAGAAAAAAAGCCTGGTAATTACGCTGAAGGATACATTGGAAAAAAACACCACTTATGTCATCAACTTTGGTAAGGCGATAGCCGATGTGACAGAAGGAAATATATTAAAAAACTTTACCTATGTTTTTTCCACCGGCGCCCATATCGATTCGCTTAGCATCCGCGGCCAGGTGATCAACACCGAAACCGGCGAGCGGGACAAAGACGCCACGGTAATGCTTTTCACCCTAAAGCAGGACTCCCTCCTTTTCGGCAAAAAGAAACCACCGATATACGCGACGGTAGACAGCGCCGGAAACTTTTCGTTGAACAACCTTCACCAGGACGATTACCGCATTTATGCGCTGAAGCAAAACACCTCAACCAAAATTTACGATTATAATAAGGACCTCATCGCCTTTAGCTCACACATCATCCATTTGAAACGGGACACCTCAAACGTCCAACTAAAACTCTTCAAAGCTAAGCCCGACAAATTCAGGATGGTGGACCGCGGTTTTCAAAATGACGGAAAGTTATTTTTTACTTTTAACCAAAGCCTGGATGATCCGTCGATAAAGGTCATCTACCCGCCAAACTTCGATCAATACAAAATAGCGGAGATCAGCAAAACGAAAGACACCGTTACCGTATTTATGCGCAACATGGATTTCGACTCGATACGCATGGAGTTTTTTGATAAGGATAAGCCCATCGACACATTGTCCTTTCGCAAAGGCCGGAAAGAAGCGTTTCAGCGGCTGATAACTTTCCAATATAATGTTGCCGGCGATGGAAAGCTAAAACCGGGCAGAAGGTTTATGGTTACGGCTAGTTATCCAATTGAAAACTTCGACCAGAATTTGATCACCTTAAAGGAGGACTCGAATGAAGTAAGTAATTTCAATATAGTCCGCGACACGTCCAGCAGCCGAAAACTTTTTGTCGATTATAAGTGGAAACCGCGGGCTACTTACAACCTGATTTTTAATGCCGCCGCGATAACCGACATCTACGGCGACAAAAACATAGCCGCCCACAAATTTTTAAGCCTGGATAACCCCGACAACTATAGCTTGCTTACCCTTGTAGTGAAAGTGCCCGACAGTACCAAAAATTATATTGTTGAATTACTGAACGATAAAAAGCAGGTATTGCGGAGCGATGTGATCCATAAAAACACTTCGTTGGTGTACAGAAGTTATATAACGGGGAAATATACCGTCAGGGTAATTTATGACGATAACAACAACGGCAAATGGGACAGCGGCAGCGTAAGGCAAAAGCTGCAACCTGAAAATATTTGGGTTGATCCGGATATTATTCCCTTGCGGCCAAACTGGGAGCAGCAAACACCGGTTAACATACCGAAAGAGCCGGCTACTCAGTAAACCAGCCTGAATACATGATATACCTGTCGGGCAGCTGCTCCAGCAACTCACGTTGCTCCGGGGTAATAGGTTTGATCTTTTTTGCAGGCGTACCGGCGTATAAAAAGCCTGATTCGCAGATCGTTTTCTCTAAAACTACTGCGCCGGCTGCAATGATCACAAAGTCCTCCACAACGGCATGGTCCATCACGATGGCGCCCATGCCTATTAATACATTATCTTTCAATGTACACCCATGTACGATGGCGTTATGGCCGATGGACACACAGTTGCCAATATTGGTGGGCGCATATTTATAAGTGCAATGAATAACCGCGCCATCCTGGATATTGGTTTTATTACCGATCCTGATATAATGCACATCGCCCCTGATCACCGCATTAAACCAAACAGAGCAGTTATCGCCCATTTCCACATCGCCAACTATCGTAGCGTTTGGTGCGATAAAGCAGTCTTTTCCAAATGAGGGGCTGATGTTATTTACAGGGAGAATGACGGGCATATGTTTAATTAGTGAATTAGTGATTGCGAATACATTAAAAATATGAATAAAATTTAAACACAGAGAACGCAAAGAAGGCGCGGAGACCACAGAGAAAAAACTAGCAAACTATTAAAGCTTTGTGGTCTCTGTGATTTCCACTTTGCGTTCTTTGTGGTAAAGTCCTGCACAATTTAGTTATTTAGAAAGATCAACAAATTTTATTTAGTTTTGGTGTATTATATTTTTAAACAAGCGGAAATAGCTCAGTCGGTAGAGCATCAGTTTCCCAAACTGAAGGCCGCGGGTTCGAATCCCGTTTTCCGCTCTTTTGAAAACCTTTTTAAAAATATTTGATTTCATAAGAGATTTAAAGGTAAACACATGGGTTGGTTTACTACAAATTGTATTCGGAATTGAGATCGGCGTGCAATGTATAACCATCATTGCCAACTTACTTACCGTAGCAACCGTTCTACAATCCGGAATGGATAGATTTGCACAATTCCTTAACTTCTATTACATGTTATTCGTTATTATTCCTTTTATTATTTTACTTCTTTTATCGTCGCTATACACCTATTTAGTCTACAAGGTATTTTGGTCGGTATACAAAAAGGCTTATTATTATCTTTTTTTGGTAATAATTATTTCATTTACATTATTGCCATTATCTTTTTACATCTGTTCAAAGTGCAGCGGATAAATTGTAGTTTCGAATCCTGTTTTCAGCTCACTTTACCCAAGAGTTACGAAGTTTTTAAAACTTCGTAACTCTTTCGTTTTTATTGAAGGGCGGGGGTTCGAATCTCATTTTCCGCTCTACTGTTTCTTCAGGCTATCCACAAAATCCTTAAATGGGTCCCTGCTGTTTTTTATTGTTTCCTTTTCGGGTATTTTTGAGGCGATCTCAAAAATGTTGTCCTGCTCGTTATGTCCAATAAACCATTCAAAAGTATATTCCGTCTTTACTAATTCCTTCCAGTTGTTTAGCTGTTTACTTATAACCTTCAGGCTATCAATATTCCAGTATTTTGGCCTAAGTTTTAGTTTGAAATAAACGGACGGCTTATTATTACTCATCATTTTTGCAAGTAGCTTATTTTTAGAAGTATCTAACGACAAACCATCTACAAATGGCTGCTGCTTTAACTTTCTCCTTAATAAATTCAAACTCCTAGGGTCATCTTTAACCGGTGTTACAACCATCTTCCTCAATAAACCTGGCTTTAAAACAAACTCTATTTGCGAATTTATTTTAAAAATTCCATCGAACCCTTCTTTATTGGCGAACTCATCGCTCCCACTAAACTTTTTTATATCATTTGGTTTGACCGTTGTTTCCTTGTCTTTATTAATGATCTCGTAATTATGTTTTCCATAGTGATAAATAGCCACAATTCTTACGGTATATGCCAATTTTGGATTGGTAGTATATTTCCCTTTATTAATAACGTGATAGCTGATAAACTTACTTAACTTTTGATACCGGGTATTCTTAAAAAATAAGGTATCATTAAGATTGGGTTGAACCTGGACGTCATAGCTATTGTGAATAGTGAAAAGGAAAAACACAAAGGTAATCATGCTTATTATTCTCATCAAATTCCCTTTCTAAAATACCGTACCATCATTTTAATCAAACAAATAAATTGCCGGCATAAAAACTAAAACCAAAACCCAGGTGAGCGATATAAGCAAAACGATCAACCTGCCTTTCCAATAGTTATATCGGAATATACTCACAATCAGGATAATGACCTGTAGCACTACAAGAAAAAACAAAATGCCGGTATCGTAAACCCACAACCTAAAATTTAGCCCCAGTACCAGCTCGCCGTTTACCTTTACAATTTCCAAAATATTAATACAAATAGTGAGCACCGGGATAACCAGGTTTATTAAAATCGTTTTTTTAGCTTTAGAAATCATTTTTTTTATACTTTATAGTCAATCACTTCTGTTTCCCAAACGGAAGGCCGCGGGTTCGAATCCCGTTTTCCGCTCACTTTTTTTTACTCCGCCCTTACTAACCTCCACATTCCAAACGGATTATAGAATAATTCTTCATCAATATATGGTTGCTGCAATTCGTTAGTTATAAAATATATCGGGGATTGCATGCTTAAGCTAAACGTTTCTCCTGTCTTTATTATTGGTTTATCAATCACCCTGTGATAATTAAATATACGGACTAAGTGTTGAGCTTCTTTAAATTCAAGTCCTGACACCATAACATCACGATACCCAATATTATGCATTCCGCATGAATATGTTGTGCCATCTTCCATCATTAGGGAGTCAAGTACGAACAATTCATATAAACTAGCATCATCTCCTGCCTCCACAAATTTCAACCACTTACTTTTTTTAAATGCCTTTCCGGTAGTTTCAACTTTCACGCCTATTCCGCCAGTATCGCAAATTAATGCTGCCGCATTGGCTATTGATTTTGCATCTCTAAAATTACCTGTATCGCCAGTGATATAAATTACAGAAGTATGCTTTTCAATCTCATCTAAAAAATCACTTGAAACACCAGTAACCTTACCAGCTGCATCAAACGATTTCCTCATTTTTTTATCCCTTCCACACAACTCGAAGGTATAATGAGTTTTATTTTTAATATCCATAAGGATGGCATTACCGACCAGGGCCAATTTACCTTCAGTACGTCCAAATATCTCGACAGGATCCTTCCAGTAACCAGGAATACAAATAATAGATTTAACCGTAGGCCTCGGTATCTCCGTATTTTTCTTTTTAAAAGGCCACATTTTTTTTTATTTTTAAAACACAGTATCCTCTATCACATCCGCATGAAAAGGATAATCTGTCGTAGAATGCAACCCACGGCTTTCCTTCCGCATCATCGCTGATTTTATCACGATAAAAGATACCTGTATCAAATTACGCAACTCGCAAAGCTTTACAGAGAGCTTTGTTTTTTTATAAAAATCTTCGGTTTCTTCATACAATAAACCTAATCGCCGCATGGCCCTTTCCAAACGAAAATCAGATCTCACAATACCAACGTAATCATTCATCATCTTTTGCATTTCGCGCAGGTTGTGGGTCACCAGGATATCTTCATTGGATAGTTGAACACCTTTTTCGTTCCAGTCGGGGATATTTTCAGGGATTTTACTATGTTTAAAATTCTCAACAGCCTGTTCATAAATACGGTGTGCAAAAACCAAAGCCTCTAATAATGAATTGGATGCCAGCCTGTTAGCACCATGCAACCCTGTTGATGAACATTCTCCACAGGCATATAAGCGTAAAATAGATGAACTTCCATGATGATCGACCATAATACCGCCGCACATATAATGACAGGCCGGCGCTACGGGGATCATATCCCTGGTCATATCGATACCTATATCCAAACACTTGGCATAAATATTAGGGAAGTGAGCCAGTATATCCGTTTTGCTGCGATGACGGATATCTAAATAAACAAAATCCTCTCCTGATCTTTTTATCTCGGCATCAATAGCCCTGGCTACGATATCCCTGGGCGCTAATGACTTACGTTCATCATATTCACCCATGAATTCTTCACCGTTCGTTCGCTTTAAAATACCTCCAAAACCACGCACTGCTTCTGAAATCAAAAATGAGGGATACTCACCCGGGTTATATAAAGCCGTGGGATGAAACTGGATAAATTCCATATTCCTTACTTTTCCTTTCGCCCGATACACCATGGCAACACCATCCCCTGTCGCTATCGTGGGATTGGTGGTGATAGAATAAATATGACCCGCGCCCCCGGAAGCCATTACCGTTACCCTGGAAAGTATCTTTTCTACATTACGGGTTTCGTTATTAAAAGCATAAATACCGTAACAGGTAATGTCAGTTGAGGACTTATCTACAAACACACCAAGGTGATGCTGGGTGATAAGGTCCACCGCAAAATAATGGGTTAAAATTTCAATATTACGCTCATTATGAATTTGTTCCAGCAAAGTACGTTCTATCTCGTAACCTGTAATATCTTTATAATGCAGCACCCTGAATTCGGAGTGTCCGCCTTCTTTTGCCAGGTCGTAACGTCCCTCGTTGGTTTTATCGAAATTGGTTCCGTAGTCAATAATTTCTTTAATTCTTTCAGGCCCTTCTTTAACAACTATTTCAACAGTTTGCCGGTCGCAAAGTCCATCCCCGGCTATTAAGGTATCCTTTATATGTTTTTCAAAAGAATCCTCTTTTTTATCCACAACCACCGCAACCCCGCCCTGGGCATACTTAGTGTTCGACTCGTCTTCGTTCGATTTTGTAACTATCAGTACTTTACCATGCTTAGCCGCCTTAAGGGCAAAACTAAGCCCGGCTATACCCGATCCTACTACAAGAAAATCCACAGTCCTGGTCATATTAAATAGCTGTTTGGTGTAAAACTACCCCCTATGTGAGTAAGCGGTATAAAACATGTTAACTTTGTGTAAATAAAAACTTAATAAATAATTAAACGGTGGATAAACCCATTTTAATGGCATTATCTAAACAAATTATACCCTACTTTTGCGCTGTTAAACGGCCAAAGCTAACATTTTAGCGGGCAACAAAGTATTAACAAAAATGATTTTAAATAAAAATTTGCTTGTCATACCAATCTAAAAATCAATGCCATAAACAACTAAAAACATTGATTTTATGTTAATAAATTGATAGTAAAATTATTTTAGCCCACTTACACAACTAATTTTAAACAGAGTTAACACACTAATAACAATAGCTCTTTTTATATTTTTAAAATAGTTGTTATTATTTGAATTGTTGAAATGGATACCTTAGAGGAAATAAACGTGAAAGGTTTTGCGGAAGAATACATCGATCCGACGCTCGATCTTTTTGATGAAATAGAAAAATTAAAACAGCAAAAAAATGCCGTTATACTTGCGCATTATTACCAGGAGCCTGATATACAGGATATTGCCGATTATATTGGCGATAGTTTGGGATTATCGCAACAAGCCGCAAAAACGGATGCTGACATTATTGTTTTCGCCGGCGTGCATTTTATGGCCGAGACTGCCAAAATATTATCTCCTTCAAAAAAAGTTCTTTTACCCGACATAAAAGCCGGCTGCTCATTGGCCGACAGCTGCCCGCCGCACCTGTTCAAAAAGTTTAAGGAGGCTTACCCCGACCATTTGGTTATAACTTATGTGAACTGTACGGCTGAGTTGAAAGCGATGAGCGATATTGTTTGTACATCCAGCAATGCGGTTGGTATAGTGGAGAGCTTGCCAAAGGACCAGAAGATCATCTTCGGGCCGGATAAAAACCTGGGGGCTTACGTGGCGAAGAAAACAGGCAGGGATTTGGTTTTATGGAACGGCGCCTGTATGGTGCACGAGATATTTTCGAGAGAGAAGATCACCAAATTGAAAGAAAGACATCCCGGCGCAAAACTGCTTGCCCACCCCGAATGTGAAGAAGTGATATTGAAAATGGCTGATTATATCGGCTCGACGACAGGAATATTGAAATATGCTACAAAATCGCCTGATAAGGAATTTATTGTAGCGACAGAGGCCGGCATTATTCACCAGATGCAGAAGGAAAACCCGGATAAAACGTTTATTCCGGCCCCGCCAAATAACAATTGCGCCTGTAACGATTGCCCGCACATGAAGCGGAATACACTGGAGAAATTGTATCTGTGTTTGAAGAACGAGTTGCCGGAGATATTTGTACCGCAGGATATTATTGAGCGGGCGGTGAAACCGATTGAAAGGATGCTGGAGATATCGGCGAAACTGGGTCTGTAGTTTTTTTGATTTCACCGATTTTGGGAGTGATTTCACCGATTGTTGGATGGGTTGGCTGATTTTGGTGTGATTTTTTAAGAAAACGGTTAAAATAAAAAAAAATTTTCCGCCTTCGGCGGTATTATGGATTTGGGTGGCCCGGCGGGAAAAATAGACTAAAAGTGGTGAAAAAATCTTGTCAGTGTTGCAAACTGTTGCAGGTTGTTTCATGGGTTACGACGTAAGTAGCTGATTTACATATAGGAGTGTTGCAGCTGTTGCAGCTGTTTCTCTCCGCACGCAGTTGCGCTGCAACAGGTGGTTTGTTTTAACAAGGTTTGTACCTTTGCAGCCTATTTTACTAATAGCATATGTTTGATAATAAGGAAAAAACGAATATAGAGCAACTGGGCGAGTTTGGGTTGATAGATCACCTCACTCAAAACTTCAAAATTTCGCACAAGAGTTCGGTAAAGGGAGTTGGCGACGATGCGGCCGTGCTGGATTTTAAGAATAAAAAAGTTTTAGTGTCGACAGATATGCTGCTGGAAGGCATACATTTCGACTTGGCCTATTGTCCGTTAAAACATTTGGGCTATAAAGCCATACAGGTAAACTTGAGCGATATTTATGCAATGAACGGGATAGCCACGCAGGTTACCGTATCGCTGGGCATATCGAGTAAATTTCCACTGGAAGCGGTTGAGGAGTTATACGAAGGAATTTACTTAGCCTGCGAAAAATATAATGTTGATTTGGTTGGCGGCGATACCTCATCATCCAAACAAGGCCTGGTGATCAGCGTAACGGTTATTGGTTTCGCTGATGAAAATGATATAGCGTACCGCAACGGAGCTGAAGAAGGCGACCTGGTATGTGTATCGGGCGACCTGGGCGGCGCCTACGTTGGCCTGCAGTTGCTGGAACGCGAGAAGATGATCTACCTGGAAAATCCGAACATCCAGCCCGACCTTGAAGGAAAACATTACATTGTCGAACGCCAGCTAAAGCCGGAAGCCCGTAAAGATATAATTGAATTGTTAAAGGAAATTGAGGTAAAGCCGACAGCCATGATAGATGTGTCGGATGGTTTAGCTTCAGAGATATTACATATCTGCAAGCAAAGCAATAAAGGTTGTAATTTGTACGAGGATAAGATCCCGCTGGACCCCATGACCTTTGAAACCGCCCGTGAATTTAACCTGGACCCAACCGTTTGCGCCCTAAGCGGAGGAGAAGATTATGAATTGCTTTTTACCGTAAAACAGGCGGATTATGATAAGATCAAATTTAAAATGGACATCAGCATTATCGGATATATTACGGAACCTTCAGCCGGCTGTAATTTGGTCACCAAAAGCGGTAATGTACATCCTTTGAAAGCGCAGGGGTGGAATGCGTTTGGACACCCGGCAGCATAGCGCACGAGAAAATATAATATTATTATAATTCTGTTTTTATGGGTTTTTTGTTATCATTAGCAAATTATTTACGAACCCATAAAAATGAAAAAACTCCTTTACCTACCGCTATTATTGCTTTTTGTAAAAGTACAGGCCCAGCAAAACGTTGTATTTAAAATAAAATACCTCCCGAACCATACTTACGCCGGCGCCATTAGCATGGGCATGGTAGTGCACGCTGATTTAAGCGGCGATACTGCCGTTTTGGCCAAATTGAAATCGCAGGGACTCACCCCGCCTTTAGCGATGAATATGGATATGAAAATGGATGGTACCACCAAAACCGGCGCTACCGGCGCTAACCAGGCCTTTCCGATAACGATGGGCTTTAAATTTGACAACCTGAGCATGGACCTTAACGGCAATAGCATACCTATTCCAACGGAAAAACTTGGTAACGGGGTTTCGGTATACGGGCACATCGGGGCCGACGGCACTATAAAAGCCGATTCGATAGGCGGCGCAAAAGCGGGAGATACCTCGCAGGAGAAAGTAGCCAAATTGATGAATACGATTCAAAAGCACATTCAGTTTCCGGATCATCCCATGAAGATCGGCGAAACCTTTACCCAGACGATGCCTATGAGTATCCCGATGGGCGGCAGTAATATGGACCTTAACTCACAAGTGGTTTACAAACTGGTAAGTATTACCGACGGAAATGCCAATTTTGATGTGCAGCAATCGATGGATATGAGTATGCCGATAGCGGGCGCAACTATAAACATAAGCGGTACAGGCGGCGGAAAACTCGTTTATAGCATAAAAGACAATTTTGCCACCGATTACAGCACGAATGTAAATTTAAAAGTAACGGGTCAGGTAAAAACGCTAAAGATAGATGCTACTGCGCAGATGAACATGGAGTATAAGTATACGATTAATTAAAATCTCTCTCCTCCGGATAAAATTAACGGCCATTGTTAACATAAAACTTAGCAATGGCTTTTTTTTAACTTCTGATTATTCCTCCCCAATATACTTTTCATCCAACTGCTTATTCGCCTTAGCGCCCAACTTTTTGATCTTATCCGCGGTAACGGTTAGGTTGCCGTTACCCTCGGTAAGTTTGTTGATGGCGCTATCGTAAGCCGACTGGCTCGATTTAATGTTTTTCCCGATATTTTCCATATCGCCTACAAAGCCTACAAATTTATCGTACATAGCGCCGCTGAGGCGGGCAATTTCGAGCACGTTGCGGTTTTGGCGCTCCTGTTTCCAGATGCTGGCTATCGTGCGCAGGGTGGCCAGCAAGGTTGAAGGACTAACGATCACTACCCGCTTGTCCCAGGCATCGCTGAATAGCTCCGCATCCAGTTGTACGGCAAAACTGAACGAGGATTCTATCGGCACAAAAAGCAACACAAAATCGGGGGAGTTGATCTGGTACAGATCATGGTAGTTTTTAGAGGATAGATTCAATACGTGGCCCCGGATGGATTCTACGTGTGCTTTTGAATACAATCTGCGTTCATCTTCCGTTTCGCAGTTAACAAGGCGCTCGTAGGCCACCAGGGAAACTTTAGCGTCGATGATCAAATGTTTTTCATCAGGAAGGTCAATAATAACGTCCGGCTGAAACCGGGTGCCATCTGCCGCATTCAGGCTGGCCTGCAAGCGGTATTCCCGGTCCTTGGTCAGGCCCGAGCGCTCGAGCACACGCTCCAGGATAACTTCGCCCCAGTTGCCCTGCTTTTTGCTGTCGCCTTTTAGTGCTTTGGTCAAGTTGGTGGCCTCTTCGCTGATCTGTTTATTCAGATCCATCAGCTGCGTAATAACACCCTTTAGGGTATTACGCTCCGCGGCTTCCATGTTGTACACCTTGTCCACTTTTTCCTCAAAGGCCTTTATATTTTCCTTTAAAGGATTCAATAAAACATCAAGGTTGGTCCGGTTGGTTTCGATAAACTTTTGCGACTTTTCGTCCAGCAGTTTATTGGCTATATTTTGGAACTCCAGCTGGAATTTTTGCTGTATATCCTGTATAGATTTTTCCTGCTCGGACAGGCGCTCACGCTGTGCTTTAAAGGCTTCCTCCGCCTTTGCCATCCGGTTTTTTTCGGCGAGCAATTCATGGTTCAGCGCAGTGGTCAGATGATCGTATCTTATGCGTTCATCCTGTAATTGCCTGTCGGCTTTGTCCCTTTCCAACGCCAAATTTTCCGCCCGCTCTTCAACTTTGGCTAAAGAAATATTAAGCGACGTATTTTCGTTTTTTAACTTCTGAAACTCTTCGGCAGAAATGCCACCGGTTTCCACTGGTTTCTTTAGAAAAAGAAGAACAGCGATGGCAAGAATTACAACAGCAGCAATTAAAATATACACACTCATCTTTGATAAAAATATTAGCAAACGAATGTAGGAATTTTTGGGGAAGTCCGAAAGTTAGAAAAGGCAGGAAAGTCCGAAAGATGGAGTAAAGAAATTGAAATAGCTATTTAAGGCGCAGCCTTTTCCACCCTTAACCCAACATCACTTACTTCGCGCAGGGGGTTATCCCGCATATTTTGCTCGATGTAGAAAGTGTAAGTGCCTTTTCCCGAAAACTTATAGTTAGTGAGCACACGCTGCTGGAAGCTGTACAAGTTTCCCGAGCCCTGGCCCAGCCATGCACCGTCTTTATCCGCCAATTTGAGTTCGAACCGCGACGTCGTTGATTTCTTATCGGGACCGACCTGTGTCAACAGGATAAACATATTGGAATATTTATAATTGCCGGTCACTCTAAGGTTGATAGCTATATTATAGGCATGGCTAATCTCATCTATTACGACGTCATACCTGAACTTGTTTACATAGGTCCAATTATGGTTTTCAACGTCGTTGTTTTTATCGATGATAGTATTGCCGCCGCTGCAACTGCTAAGCAAGCTGGTCAACAACAAAAAAAACAATCCCCCTAAAATAGTTACTCCCTTATTCATTATTGGTTTCCTGGTTGCCCGCCGCGGTCCCGGTTATCAGGGCGGTTCTGGTTGTTCCTGTTTGGCCTGAATTTTTTCTTTTTATTTGGATTGCCGCCTTCGGGCCGCGGTGCCAGGGTATTTGGCTGGTTGGCTCCTTGTGCCTGTTGTGGACGTTGCGATGGTCCCTGCGGCTCACCTGCCTGGCGTTGCGGACGATTACCATCGCCAGGGCCGTTGGGCCGCTGGTTTTTATTACGGTTCTTGTTTTTCTTCCTGTTGCGGCTGTCATCCAAACGGGTCAGGCTATCCTGGCCTACAACATTTTCGTAATCCAGCACACGCACCGGTTTGGTTTCCACTTCTACTACCTCGCCCAAATCAGGGGGGATAATGCCGTCTTTATTCATTTGCTGTATCTCCTTTACACGACTAATGGGCAGGGGTACCCAGTTTTCGGTCATCGGGTAGCTAAACCACATCAGCTTTTTGAAGATGTCGGTTTTTTGAAGACGGGCATCACCTTTCTCGGTCTTTAAAACGTTGATATTATCCGGGATGTACTTGAGCGCATCCATATAAGTATCGAGCTCATAGTTCAGGCAGCATTTTAATTTGCCGCACTGACCGGCCAGTTTTAAGGTATTTAAGGAAAGATTTTGATATCGCGCGGCCGAAGTAGAAACGGTTTTGAAATCGGTTAACCAGGTGGAGCAGCAAAGTTCGCGCCCGCAGGAGCCGATGCCGCCCAGCCGGCTTGCTTCCTGCCGCATACCGATCTGCCGCATCTCGATACGGATTCGGAAAGCTTCAGCCATCTTTTTGATCAGTTCCCTGAAATCCACGCGGCCTTCAGCCGTATAATAAAAGGTCGCTTTGGTTTTGTCGCCCTGGTAATCTACATCGCTCAGCTTCATGGATAGGTTCAACTCCAGTGCCAGTTTTCGCGAGCGGTGCATCGTTTCCCATTCAAGGTCTTTGGCCATCTTCCACTTGTCCACATCAGCGGGAGTGGCTTTGCGGTATATTTTTTTAGCTACATCGGTTTCCCTGACACGGCGTTTAACCATTTGCATGCGCACAAGCTCGCCGGTGATAGAAACATGGCCAACGTCATAACCGCCGGTGGTAGTTTCAACAGCCACCAGTTCACCGGCCTCCAGGTAAATGTTGTCGTTATTGAGGTAAAACTCCTTGCGTGAGCCTTTAAA
>DASRTD010000192.1:0-71270 GCA_035656115.1 Mucilaginibacter sp. | reverse complement strand
CTCAAGCAACGATAGATCTGCGTACGGGAGACGGAAAATATTGCGTCTCTACAAAATTTAAACCTCAAAACGGTTGCTCATCATCCATTTCATCCATCCTTGACGGCCTGATAATAAAATTGCTTGGCTTTTCAAAATCCTGCGAGGGGGCAATCGCGGCAAAAGGATTTCCCTGCTGGAATGCGCCGCCCATATTATCCTCAAGATCGGTGAACTTAACGTATTTGCCCACGAATTTAAGCCTCACACGCCCGGTTTCGCCGTTACGGTGTTTGGCGATGATCACTTCGCCGACGCCTTGTGTGGGGTTGTTGTCTTCGTCCACTTCCAGGCCGTAATATTCGGGGCGATACAGGAAAAGTACCATATCGGCATCCTGCTCGATGGAACCCGATTCACGCAAATCCGAAAGCATGGGCCGTTTGGAACCACCCGGGCGATTTTCAACCGCACGGCTCAATTGCGACAGTGCTATCACCGGCACATTTAGTTCCTTTGCAACCGATTTCAATGCACGCGATATGCTGCCGATCTCCTGTTCACGGTTGCCGCTGCCTTTGCCATCGCCGCCTTTGCCCTGCATCAGCTGTAAGTAGTCGATCACAATCAGCTGGATGTCGTGCTGGGATTTTAGCCTGCGGCATTTGGCCCTGAATTCGAATATATTCAGCGCAGGGGTATCATCTATGATCAACGGCGCCTGTTCCAGCCGGCGGATCTTGGAGTGGATTTGCTGCCATTCCCATTCTTCCAGGTTGCCTTTGCGTATCTTTTCCTGTTCAATATTTGTTTCACCGGAGATCAAACGATTTACCAATTGTACGGACGACATTTCGAGTGAGAATACTACGACCGGTTTGTTAAAATCAACTGCGGCATTGCGCGCACAACTTAATACAAACGCCGTTTTACCCATGGCGGGCCGCGCAGCGATGATCACCAGGTCGGATTTTTGCCAGCCGGAGGTCATCCGGTCAAGATCAGTAAACCCGGAGGCGACACCGGTAAGGCCGTCTTTTTTATCCTTAAGCGCTTCAATTTCCTTTAACGCCTCGTGCATCAGGTCGTCCATCTTACGCGAATCCCGGCGCAGGTTATTCTGAGCTATCTCAAAAAGGTTTTTTTCAGCGCGGTCCAACAGATCAAGCACATCGGTCGTGTCTTCATAGGCCATCTGCACTACATCTGTAGAGATCCTGATCAGTTCACGCTGGATATATTTTTGGATGATGATGCGCGAGTGGAACTCGATATTCGCGGCAGAAGCTACACGATTGGTCAGTTCGGTGATGTAATAGGCCCCGCCGATCATTTCCAACTCGCCAAGCTGGCGCAGTTGCGCTGTTACCGTAAGGATATCTACCGGTTGCGATTTTTCAAACAATTGTTTTATCGCCTGGAAAATTTTCTGATGGTTGTCTTTATAAAAAACCTCGGGTTTTAAAATATCAATTACCGATGACAATGCATCTTTCTCAAGCATTAATGCACCCAGCACCGCTTCTTCAAGGTCGACGGCCTGGGGCGGTAATTTACCCAAACCGCTGTAGGGTGTGGTCCCCAACATCTGTTGGGGACGGCTCCTCCGTTCGGTGTTCGGCTTGTTGTATTGGTTCTCGTTCTCCATCATCATACACCAAAAGTATATCAAAAATTTACCGGCTTATCAACAATTAGCATCTTTTGAAAAGCTTTGTACGAATGCCGCAAATCGTCGAAATAGAGCGCTTTAAAATCAACATCAAATTGTGGATAATTATTTTAAACGCTGTAAATCAGTGATTAACAAATGTGTTAATAACTAAATTTTGCTAATTTCATTAAAAATCGATAATTCATAAGCGTCATCCGCCTGTTATCAAATCTAATTAATATAGCTATTTTTGCCCATTCAATTTTATTCACAACATGTCAATAAACCAGCGCGGAGGCCGCGAAACCAACCAGCTTATTTTCGGAATACGCGCTGTTATCGAGGCTATTAAGTCGGGCAAAGAGATCGAATCTTTATACCTTCAGCGCGGGCTAAGCGGTGGATTAATTGCAGAACTCAAAGCACTTTTGCCTGAATTTGGAATAACGGCCCAGCAGGTACCCATTGAAAAACTGGATCGCCTTACACCGAAAAATCACCAGGGCGCCGTCGCCTTTATTTCGCCTATTATCTATCAAAAAATAGAAAATATTATTCCAGGGATATTTGAAAAAGGGGAGACCCCATTGATTTTGGTGCTTGATTCCATCACCGACGTACGCAACATGGGCGCCATCGCCAGGACAGCCGAATGCGCGGGGGTACATGCCATCGTCATACCCGCCAAAGGTTCGGCACAGATCAACGCTGACGCTGTGAAGACCTCTGCCGGCGCATTGTACAAGATCCCGGTATGCCGGCACGAAAACTTTTTACAAACCGTAAGATTTTTGCAGGAATCGGGTCTGCAGGTGGTTTGCTGTACCGAAAAAACAAATGACTACATCTATAAACCTGATTACACTGCACCAACGGCGATTGTAATGGGCTCGGAAGAGGACGGCGTACGGAATGAGATCATCCGGATAGCTGATCACCTCGCTAAAATACCCATGTTTGGAGAGATTGAATCGCTTAATGTTTCGGTAGCGACGGGGGTGATATTGTATGAGGCAATAAGGCAGCGGGGAGTGGAGTTGATTAAGTTAGATTAGGTTGACTAAGTTGATTGAGTTGGCAAGAATGGCTCGGCATATAACCAGTCACTTAATCTAACTCAATCAACTTAATCAACCCAGCTAAATATACTTCACCCCAAACTGCTGTTTTACATCAGCCACCACCTTCTTTACATTTTGTTCCTGGTCGCGGGGGCAGATGAGCAGGGTATTATTTGCCTCGACTATAATAAAATCGTGCAGGCCCTGCAGAATCACCAGCTTTTCGCCGGGTACGTTCACCATGCAGTTGGATGAATCGTACATGATCACTTTTTCGGATGGAATAACCGCGTTGCCTACGTAATCTTTTTCGGCCAGATCATATATGGATGCCCAGGTGCCCAGGTCGCTCCAGCCAAACTCCGACGGCAGTACGTATACGTTATCTGCTTTCTCCATAATGCCATAGTCGATAGAAATATTGGTGCACTGCAGGTACGATTTATGGATATGGCTTTTTTCGTCTTCAGTGTTGTAAACCGACCGCGCTTCAGCGAATATCTCATACATCTCGGGCAAATATTGGCCAAACGCATTTACAATCGCCTTTGCTGACCATACAAATATACCCGCGTTCCATAAAAAGTCGCCGCTTTGCAGGAAGGTTTTGGCGATATCGAGCGTGGGCTTTTCGGTAAAGGTTTTTACCTTGTGAAAATCGTCCTTCAGTATATCATCTGTAAACTGGATATAGCCATAGCCCGTATCCGGCCTGGAGGGTTTGATGCCCAGGGTGATCAGGCAGTTGTTTTGCGAAGCGACTTCCAGCGATCTTTCTATCGACATGATAAACGCCTGCTCATCTAAAATCAGGTGATCTGATGGCGCCACGACGATAGCGGCATCCGGGTCAAGATTTTCAATCTTAAACGAACCATAAGCGATACAGGGGGCCGTGTTACGCATTACAGGCTCGGTAAGTATCTGGTTGTCGGCCATATCAGGCAATTGTTTTTTTACAAGGCCGGTGTAAATTTCGTTGGTAACGATGTAGATATTTTCTTTCGGGCATACTTTCAGGAAGCGATCGTAGGTGTTTTGGATGAGTGTTTTTCCTGTTCCTAAGATGTCGATGAACTGTTTAGGGTGTGAAGTGCGGCTAATGGGCCAAAAACGGCTGCCAATACCGCCTGCCATGATGATGGCATAGTAGTTTTTGTTCATTTGTTTTTAAACAATATTATTCTGATAATGGAAGCAAAATTGAACAATAATTTGTAATTTAAGGATTAAATAAAATTAAATATATAAAGCCCATGTTACGCTTACTTTAAGCAAAAAGTTAAATGAATTGTTTTGCAATGAATAATCATTTCAGTATAAAATTTTAAAGAAAATCCATCGTTTATTGATAAAAATTTGTTAATTTAAACTTTTCGTAACAATAGAGTATTTAAATAATGATAGAAACTAAAAAATCGCTTTTTGATAACCTCCAGAACTTTTTTGGATTTGATAATTTTAAGGGGGAGCAGGAAGCGATCATTACAAACATCCTTGCAGGTAACGACACATTCGTGATCATGCCCACCGGCGGCGGAAAATCCATGTGTTACCAGTTGCCTGCGCTGATGAGTGAAGGTACGGCGATCGTCATATCCCCATTGATCGCTTTGATGAAGAACCAGGTTGACCAGCTTAGGGCGTTCGGGGGGTCGGACAGCATTGCCCACTTTTTAAATTCTTCGCTAACCAAATCAGATATTACCAGGGTGAAAGAAGATGTGCTCGGCGGTAAAACCAAACTGCTTTACGTTGCCCCTGAATCGCTTACCAAACAAGAAAATATTGACTTTTTAAGGCTAAATAATGTTTCGTTCGTTGCGGTTGACGAAGCTCACTGTATTTCGGAATGGGGCCATGATTTCAGGCCCGAATACCGCAAGATCAGGCAGGTGATCAGCAATATCGGCGATAATATTCCAATTATTGCATTAACGGCTACGGCCACCCCAAAAGTTCAGCAGGATATACAGAAGAACCTGCAAATGAACAATGCAACCATCTATAAATCGTCTTTTAACCGCTCCAATTTATTTTACGAGGTACGGGCAAAACGGAACGTGATAAAAGAGATTGTAAAGTTTGTTAAGCAGAACCCCGGCAAATCGGGCATTATCTATTGCCTTAGCCGTAAAAAGGTAGAGGAAGTTGCCGAGGTGCTAACCCTGAACGGTATTAAAGCTTTACCCTATCATGCCGGCCTTGATCCGAAAGTGCGTGCGGATACGCAAGACAAGTTTTTGATGGAAGATGTAGAGGTAATTGTAGCGACGATAGCCTTCGGTATGGGCATTGATAAGCCCGACGTTAGGTATGTTATCCATCACGACGTGCCAAAAAGCATGGAGGGCTATTACCAGGAAACCGGCCGCGCCGGACGGGATGGGGGCGAAGGTGTTTGCGTTGCGTTCTATTCGGAAAAAGACATCGACAAGCTGCAAAAATTCATGAAGGACAAACCGGTTTCGGAACGCGAGATCGGTACCCAGATATTAAAGGAAGTAATTGATTATGCCGAGTCGTCGGTTTGCCGTCGTAAGCAACTGCTGCACTATTTTGGGGAGAACTTCAACGAGGCCGGCTGCAACAATATGTGCGATAATTGCTGCTCCCACAAGGAACATTTTGACGGCGAGGTGCACCTGCACAGGGCCTTGAGCCTGATAAAACAGATTGGCGAGAAATTTGACGATGCGCACATCATCAACATCCTGATTGGCGAAGACAACGCCCAGATAAAGAATTACGAGCACGACCTGTTGGATTACTATGGTTCGGGCAAGGAAGACGGCCGCAATATGTGGAACTCGATACTGAGGCAGGCCTTGCTGAACAACTTCCTTTCGAAAGACATCGATCAGTATGGCCTGCTACGGCTTACTAAGGCCGGCCATTCGTTTATCGAGAACCCTTACAGTATCCGTTTTGTAATAAACAGGCCGATGGAGGCGACGGACGACGATGATTCGGAAGAAGGGCCGAAACAGGGCGGCAGCGCTTTGGACACTGAGTTGCTGCAAATGCTGAAGGACCTGCGAAAAAAACTGGCGAAACAAAAGGGATTGCCGCCGTTTGTGATCTTCCAGGACCCATCGTTGGAGGAAATGTGCATCCATTATCCGATCACGAACGATGAGCTGAAGCAAATTTCGGGAGTGGGGGCAGGCAAAGCATTGAAATTTGGCAAGCCATTTACCGACCTGATCCAAAAATACGTAGAGGATAATGAGATAGACCGGCCGGTGGATATGGTGATCAAAAGTGCCGCCAATAAATCAGCCAACAAAGTCTTCATCATTCAAAATATCGACCGTCATATCAACCTGGAGGACATAGCCCGCTCGAAAGGGCTTAGCTATGATGAGATATTAAAAGAGATAGAGACGATTGTCAACTCTGGCACCAAACTTAACCTTGCTTATTACATCGATGAGGTGATAGACGAAGATAAGCAGGAAGAAATATACGACTATTTCCGCACTGCCGAAGTTGACTCGATTGATGACGCACTTGCTGAATTAGGCGGCGACGAATACACCCGCGAAGAAGTGCAGCTGATGCGGATCAAATTCCTGTCGGAGATGGGGAATTGATGTGCAGATGTGCGGATTTCAGATGTGGGGATGAAAAATGATTGATGAGATTTACGAAGTTTTAGAAGCTTCGTAAATCTTTTTCGTTTAAAAGGAATTTATTTAAATTCCAGATAATCAAAATTCATATTCCCGTTTGCTACCACATGCAGCGTGATGATATGAACTCCTCTTTTCAAAGTAACGGAAGTTAAAGAATCAGTTTTATTCCAATGATGCCATTGCCGCCAGGCAATTGTGTCGCGGTCATCATGGGTTGAGGCTATTTTTAGTGGACTGGTTATAGCTTTTCCATCCAGGTCAAATGATATCGCGCCATCACCATTTGCCGTGTACATCAGGCCGATTTTGTAAGAGGATGTTTGTTTTACCCGAATAGTATAGTTGATCCATTCGCCTGGTTTTGTCCAGCCAACATATAACTGCCCCATATCCCGGGGAACGCTGTTGTAGGGGTTATCGTCGATGCCCTTTGGCTTAGTGTAGCTGATGTCCACGCCCTCTTTCATCCTGAATTCATTTAAATAAGTGCCGTTGGCTGGGTTTAACTTGCCGCTGCCGTTGTTGATGCTGTCGGAGTCGTGATAGGCAACGCCTTCGCCGCCTTCGTTATAAAATTCACACTCAACCCGGCCGGGAATGGTTTGTATTTTGTTTTGCCAGGGTTTACCGGCATTCATGGTTTTATAGGCCGGTGAGCAGGAGAATATGGAAGCAACGAGAAGCGCAAGTATTAATTTCTTCATAGTGCGTTGTAGGCTAAGGCCCAAAGTTAATTCCCCAAAACTAATCTCTAATCACCAGTCTCTAATCACTACTTCGCAATGATCTTAAACTCAGTCCTGCGGTTTTGACCGCGGCCTTCGTCGGTATCATTGGTGGCGATAGGCTGGGTTTTGCCATAACCTTTGTATTGCAGTCTTGCCGGGTCTATCTTGTTTTCAACTAAATACTGGTACACCGCTTTCGCACGGTTTTCCGACAACGTTTGATTCAACTGGTCGTTGCCGACGTTATCTGTATGGCCTGAAATTTCAATTTTGAGGCTGGGGTTGACGGTTAAAAAGTCCACCAGCTTTTGCAGCTCGGCCAACGATTCCGGCTTCAGGTCGAATTTGTTAGTATCAAAGAAGATATTGTTCAGGATCACTTTACTGCCTACCTCAATTGGCTGAAGCAATACGGTTAAGATATATGGTTTCCCTGATTCATGCCCGATGAGCGAGAAATTCTGCGAGTAAAACAAATACCCGCTTTTGGAAATGTTTAAACCGTAGTTTTTACCCGTGGTAAGCGTTGCGAGAAAATCGCCCCGGTCCTGGTCACTGTAGTCCTCATAAACCGGCTCATTTTTTTGCAGATCGATGATTTCGACTGCAGCCTCAAGCGGTACTTTGGACTTAGCATCGCTTACCGTACCTTTCACATAAGTCACCAGATGCGGGCGCAAATTTTCGGGCAGCTCGAACGTATAAATATCGAATCCGCCGTAACCACCCAGGTTATTGGACGAATAAAACGCATGGCTGCCTTCGGCGGTTAGCGTTAAGCCGTTCTCGTCGCCATTGGTGTTGATGGGATAACCCATGTTTACAGGTTTCCCCCATTGACCATCTTTACCCAAACGGCTTACAAATAGGTCCATGCCGCCAAGGCCCGGCCAGCCATTTGAACAAAAGTATAAGGTGCTATCGTCAGGGTGAATAAATGCCGACTGTTCATCAAATGCGGTATTAATATTGGGGCCGAGGTTTACCGGGTCGCCCCAGCCTTTGTCGGTAAGGGTTGATTTCCATATATCGTAACCGCCGTAGCCGCCTTTACGGTTACTTGTGAAATATAATGTCCGCCCGTCCGAGCTGATCGACGGCTGGGATTCCCATCCGGGTGTGTTGATCGGCGGGGGCAGGTCAAATGGCTTGGCCCAGTCATCGCCTTTTTTTTGGGATACATAAATATCGCATCTGCCCAGGCCGTCAGGACGGTTGCAGCCAGTAAAAAAAAGGTATTTTCCATCCTGAGTGATCGATTGCGCACCCTCGTTGTATTCGGGGGTATTGATGTTATTGCTCAAATAGGTGGCAGTTTGCCATTGGCCGCTAACTTTGACGCTTTTATAAAAATCCTCGTTATTAGCTATTTTTCGGGTAAATATAAGCTCGCTTTCGTCTGCTGTAGCTACAGGCAGGTATTCATCGTCAGCCGTGTTGATAGCAGGTCCCATATTGATGGGTTTGAAAGGTACCGGGTGTTTTAAGGCATCGATGCTGAAATCGCAATCAGCCAGCAGCTTTCTGCCTAAAAGCATATTTTGCGGGTTGACGTCCTGGTAAGTCAAAAATTTTTCAACGTGGCGTTTGGCGTCTTCATAATGCGCCACATGAACCTCTTCATCGCCGACACGCAAATAGGCCAAATGGCTATATTCCGGATTTAACGACAGCGCCTTGTTATACTCTTCAGCAGCCTCTTTATGCTGCCGTCTTTGCCGGTATAAGTCGGCGAGCAGGCCGTGCGCTTCTACGAAATTGCTGTCGGCGTGCAGGGCTTGCTGTAGTTGGTTGAGCACATCGTCATACATGCTGTTGTCGAGTTCCTCATTGGCCAGCAAGTAGTGTTTTATCGCATTCTTATTGGTTGTAGAGTATTGCCGCTCCTGGGCGAGCAGCAAAACAGGTGTCAAAAAAAGTAAAAAAAAGAAGAACAGACCTCTCATCCCTTAAGTAGCGTATTTCTGTCTCTAAGGTACAAATATTAAGGGATATTAAGGTATTTATGCGTTTGCAAAGAAATTTCCCATTGAGGGTTGTTCATCACGTAATCAACGATCAATGGCGTCATTTCGTTCCGTTTTGACCATTCGGGCTGTAAATACAATTTACAGCCGGACGACACCAGTTTGGCATTTTCTTCGGCAAAAGCGAAGTCAGATTTGTTGAACACGATCACTTTCAGTTCGTCGGCTTTTTCGGCAACATGCTTAACCGGAGCTTTGAATTTTTTTGGCGACAGGCAGATCCAGTCCCATTTCCCCGAAAGGGGATAGGCGCCGGAAGTTTCAATGAAGGTTTTTATTCCCCTGTCTTTTAGCCCGGCTGTCAAGTAATCGAGATTATAGATGAGCGGCTCCCCGCCCGTTACTACAACGGCTTTTGAGGGGTGTTTTGAAGCGTTCTCAACGATCTGATCGGCATTGGTGAGCGCATGTAGTTCAGCGTCCCAGCTTTCCTTTACATCGCACCAATGGCAGCCCACGTCGCAGCCGCCCAGGCGGATAAAGTAGGCAGCTTTACCGGTATTAAATCCCTCGCCCTGTATCGTATAAAACTCCTCCATTAAAGGGAGTTGTGTGCCATCTTCCGGAATTACATGTGCCATTTCAGCGGCAAAGGTACTTTTTTGAGGTGAAAGGTAAAAGGCGAAATGTGAAAGGTAGGATAGCGTATTGATTTTTAAGCTGTTATGCATTTTGCAGTTAGTCTTTTGCCTTTCACTTTTTACGTTTCGCCTTTCACCTAATTTTCTTATACTTACCTGAAATTTCGCATCATGAAAAAACGATATTACCCCTTGATTTTTTTCGTTTTGCTTGGCCTTTCTTCCTGCTTTGATGTGGAAGAACGCTATGATTTTAAACCAAACGGATCGTGCAATGTGGCATACACCTTCGACATGAGCAGCGCTGTATCGGTGCTGATGAACCTGATGCCCGATTCGGTGAAAGAAACGCCCCAGTTTTCGATGGTGAAAGACACCTCGCTTAATTTTTATTCGGCCCTGCCCGACAGCACCCAGCAAAAGATGAGCAAGGATGAAGCCGATATGGCCAAAACCAGCAACCTGTCGGTAAAAATGGACCTGAAAAAGAGTATCATGAAGGTTGGTATCACGCACACCGCAAAGGACGCGGCTGACCTGCAATATTATTTGCAGCATTTATCCAAAATTTCGCTAAATGGGCAGCTTAAAGCAGCGACGAATACGAAACAAAACAGCGCTTTTGACGCGCAACAGCTGGTAGCTGGTGAAGATTATTATTCATATGAAATTACCCCACATAAATTTTACCGTATCATCGACAAGGCTAAATTCGACGCTTTTTTAAAGAAAACGCAGTCGGCTTTTGCGATGGCCAAAGCCATGCTGATCGAGACGCCTTATAAGCTGGTGCTTAATTTTGCCAAACCTATAAAAAAGATCAATAATCCCAATGCCATCGTTTCCGCCGACCGCAAACGGGTAACGCTCATCACTAATATGGACGATGTGATAAAGAACCCTTCGATCATGAATTTGAAGATCGATTTCTAATTGAATTGACACAAATTTCACGAATAAGGACGAATTTTCACTAATCCTATCGCTTCGTTTGTTGAAATCTGGCGTGATTTATATCTTACATCCGAAATCGAATCCCAATAGCCATCGGGGCCGAATTCCGAAATCAAAATGAAATGGTATAGAATAGCGGATGTTGAAAATACCGGCGAGCCGTTCGTTAAAAAAGTTAAAGCCGGGGATAAAACGGTTTGCCTGGTTAGTTATGGGGGAGAGATGTTCGCTTTATCCTATCGCTGCCCGCATGCCGGCGGTGATTTAAGCTACGGCTGGTGCGATAATGGAAAATTGGTTTGCCCGGTTCATCGTTATTCCTTTGATTTGCGAACCGGCAAGGGCAGTGAAGGCCAAAATGATTATATTGACAGCTTTCCCGTTAAGCTTGAGGGCCACGATGTTTATGTTGGCGTTTACTCTTTTTGGGAAAGGCTAAAACAAGGATTTAATACATGAACACCAGGCAAATAGACTATATCACCGAAGACTTTTACGAATCGTTGAGCTTTATGGACGGCGAGCTGCCCGACCTGGATACCGTGCGGGAACTCTTTTTTGAGGATGGCTTGCTGGTGAATATGAGTTTTGGCAAACCCATTACCTATTCAATAGAATCATTCACAAGGACATTGGAGGACCAGATCACCGAGGGACAACTTATCCAGTTTATGCAGCGGGAGATCTACTCAAAAACTGAAATATTTGGCCGGGTGGCGCAGCGCACCAGTGTTTATGAATATAGTTTTGCTTACCATGAAACAGACAATATCCCCAAAGGCGTTAATTATATCCAGTTTATACAGGTGGACGACCTTTGGCGCATCACTTCGATGGTTTGGAGCGATGAGGGGGCGAATTTTCGGGTGCCGGCGGAACTTTCCACCGGGCAATTGTGAACCCGAAGGATGTTTTACGGGTACACCTCTTTATTCGCTGACGCTAACGTATTCTTTAATAGTCCGATAATCGTCATCAAACCCACACCACCAGGTACCGGAGTTATCCATGATGCTTTAGGGGCCACACCTTCAAAATCCACATCTCCCCAAAGTTTATAGCCTGATTTGGTTAGTGTGGACGTTTCGCGGTTCATGCCGACGTCGATCACTACAACACCGTCTTTTACCATATCGGCAGTAATAAAATTCTTTTTGCCGATGGCGACGATCAGTATGTCAGCGTCCAAAGTGAATTTCTTAATATCCGGCGTGCGGCTGTGGCAAACCGTAACGGTGCAATTGCCAGGATAAGTATTTCGCGCCATCAGGATGCTCATCGGCGAACCTACGATATTGCTGCGGCCAACTACTACGCAATGCTTGCCTGAAGTTTCGATGTTGTATTCCTTCAGCATCATGGTAATGCCGTAAGGCGTTGCCGGGATAAACGAGGGCAGGTTACGCTGCATACGGCCCAGGTTGATAGGGTGGAAGCCGTCCACATCTTTGCGATGATCGATCTTCTCGGTTACTTTTTCCGGGTCGATGTGTTTGGGCAGGGGTAATTGAACGATGATGCCGTCAATATCTTCATCAGCGTTTAATTCAGCGACTTTAATTAGTAATTCTTCTTCGGTTACGTCCTCTTCGTATCTTACTAAGGAAGACTTAAACCCAACCGCCTCGCAATTTCTCATTTTGCTGGCTACATAAGTTTCGCTGCCGCCATCATGGCCGACTAAGACGGCCACCAAGTGTGGCTTGCGGCCACGCGAGGCTAAAACTTCGGCTGCTTCCTCAGCAATTTCCTTTTTTATTTTTTCAGATACGTATTTTCCGTCTAAAAGGCGCATAATAACACTTAATGACTAATAAAACTCCAAGTCACGCTCTTTGCCCTTGGCGGGACAATGGAATCTGAATCAAATTTAGATTCAATTACATAAAAAATTTCCCCTTCACGATAAAGAGCATTAAAAAAATTACTCTTTGGCACATAATAATGGTCAAGAGCTGTACCTATTTGCTTTTTTTCATCAGCAAACCTGTTGAGTACTGGAATGAATGGAATTTCTTTAATTCCATAGCCGATTGTTCCCAGCAGGGCGCAGTACCCAGCATGTATATTTGTCATAGGCCCAATGTTTGCCTGATATTTTATAATCTTATCATTTTCGGGGTGAAAATAATATACATTGGCCGAGAAAGTAGGCGGGAATATTTCCGTGTTGTAAAATGGTTGTTCACAGATCTTATAAAACCCAGTTCTCAAAGACCTCATTCCTTTGTTTAGAAACTCACTGTATGGTCCATCCTCATCCCCCCCAAAAAAGCGATGCAACTCCGGTATTGATTGTATCTCTTTTATACTTAAGCTTTGATAAGAAGCTAAGTCTATAACCTGGGCAAGTTCATCTGGGTCATTAAAACCATTGAAAACTGCTTTGTATAACCTTCTTGTATCTTCTGTAGTCATTGCAATAGAAAGCTAAAAGGATTAAGTATTCACAATATTTTCCAGATGTCACGCCTGAATCTAATCCAATTTCAGCACCGCCATAAACGCGCTTTGCGGTATTTCCACATTTCCTACCTGCCGCATGCGTTTTTTACCTTTTTTCTGCTTTTCCAGCAGCTTGCGCTTACGCGATATGTCGCCGCCGTAACATTTTGCGGTAACGTCTTTCCTTAGCGCTTTAACCGTTTCCCTGGCGATTATTTTGGCGCCAATTGATGCCTGTATGATAATTTCAAACTGCTGGCGTGGTAAAAGCTCTTTCAGCTTTTCGCATATCTTTTTGCCGAAATCGTAGGAGTTGCCGCGATAGATGAGCGACGATAACGCATCAACCGGTTCGGCGTTTAAGCGGATATCCAGGCGCACCAGGTCTGACTGCCGGTAGCCTATTTGGTGGTAATCAAACGAAGCGTAGCCTTTGGAAATGGTTTTAAGTTTGTCGTAAAAATCAAAAACGATTTCGCCCATCGGCATCTCGAAGATCAGCTCCACCCTGTCGGACGTTAAATACGACTGGTTTTTTATAAAACCACGTTTTTGTATACACAGCGACATTACCGGGCCCACAAATTCGGATTTGGTAATGATCACCGCTTTGATGTACGGCTCTTCAACATAATCTATCTTGCTTGGGTCGGGCAGGTCTGATGGGTTGTTTACCGTGATGGGCGCACCTTTGGTGGTATAAGCGATATAGGATACGTTTGGCACGGTGGTGATCACCGTCATGTCAAACTCGCGCTCCAGGCGCTCCTGGATGATCTCCATGTGGAGCATGCCCAAAAACCCGCAGCGGAAACCAAAGCCTAATGCGGCGGACGATTCCGGCTCATAAACCAGCGCGGCATCGTTTAGCTGCAGTTTGCCCATCGAATCGCGCAGTTCTTCGTAATCCTCGGTATCAACCGGATAAATGCCCGCAAACACCATCGGCTTAACTTCCTCAAAGCCCTGTATGCCCGCCTCACACGGCCGGTCGACATGGGTGATGGTATCACCCACTTTTACTTCACGTGCTTCTTTTATGCCGGAAATGATATAGCCTACGTCACCGGTTTTGATCACCTCCCTCGGCGATTGTTTCAGTTTTAGAGTTCCGACCTCATCGGCATTATATTGCTTTTCGGTGGCGAAGAATTTTACTTTATCTCCCTTGCGGATCTCGCCGTTAACCACTTTAAAATAAGCAACGATGCCCCGGAATGAATTGAAAACCGAATCAAATATCAGGGCCTGCAGCGGCGCGGCCGGGTCGCCGACAGGAGGAGGAATGCGTTCCACTATCGCCCTTAAAATATCATGTACGCCCATCCCGGTTTTACCGGATGCCGCAATAATTTCTTCTCTTTTACAGCCGATCAACTCCACGATCTGGTCTTTAACCTCCTCGGGCATAGCGCCGGGAAGGTCCATTTTATTGAGGATCGGTATGATCTCCAAATCATTTTCCAATGCCAGGTAGAGGTTACTGATGGTTTGTGCTTGTATGCCCTGCGCCGCATCGACGATCAGCAAAGCGCCTTCGCAGGCTGCAATGGAACGTGACACTTCATACGAAAAATCCACATGCCCGGGGGTATCGATCAGGTTGAGCGTGTACTTTTGGCCGTCCAGCTCATAATCCATTTGTATGGCATGGCTTTTTATGGTAATGCCGCGCTCCCGTTCCAGGTCCATATCGTCAAGCAACTGGGCCTGCGATTCGCGCTGGGTTATGGTATGGGTATATTCAAGCAAGCGGTCGGCAAGGGTACTTTTACCGTGGTCGATATGGGCTATAATGCAAAAATTACGAATGTGTTCCATCAAACCGCAAAAGTACTGTTTTTTTGCGATTTCACCGATTGGGGATTGATTTCACCGATTGGCCTGGTTCAACTTTTCAGTTTAGCAGCCGCCGACATGCCCGTGACCAGTACATACAGCGGGATACCAACAATAAGTATCCATAGAAGATCAATACCCTTGTCGGAATAACTGTATAAAAAAGCAACCGAAGTGATGAATGCCACCGTTCCGGCGACGAATGCTGCTAATTGCTTTTTTCTGCTCAACAAGGCAATTAGCAGGAACACAAAACCCGAGCTGAGCAATACCGGAAATACCCTCGAACGCAGGTCAGGATCATCCCGGTCGGCGTAGCGTTCGACACCGGAAAAAATAAAAAAAGCACCGGCGAGCGAATAAAGGACGTAAACGGTACGTAGCACCGCCAGTGAAAGCGATTTTAATGTCGCCTGTGTCCAGGTGTATTCATTCATAAAAGACCGCTGTTCGTGCTCTGTCCCTTTCAGGGGATAGTGGCAATTGTCGCAAAATTCGTCGGTACGGTGAACGCCGGCGCCGCATGCGGGGCAAACCGCAGACAAGTGACTAATAGGTGGCTGGTTATCCATAAACAATTGTGTTTTAGGTTGAAATTATGTACCAAATGCCTGAACCAAAAACGTGATCCCGGCATTTTCAATCCTTGACGGCGGAGGCAGTCAACTTTTTAATTGTTGAGGCGGCATTTATGCCGCTTACCAGGAAATAGATAAAAACAAGAACGAAAGCGAGCAACACAAGCGGCACGGGCTTGTCGTTATTTAAGTAGATGAAGGCAGAGGAGATAATAACCACGGCCAGGCCCGTAATAAAGCAAATGGCCGGTTTCTTTTTGGCAAAAAGCGCGGCAAACAACTGGATAACCGCACAGCCGAGTAAGATTGCCATTTTTTGCATCCAGGTTCCGGGGAAATTACCGCGGGCAAAAAATCCTGCTGCACCGACAAAAAAATACACTGCCGCCAGCAGGTAGAGCGTATTATTGGCCCTGCGCATCTTTCTTTCAGCAGGCGCTACAGCCATCAAATAGTTTTCGCGCTCAGCTTTGAAGTGACGAATGTCGTCTTCATCACCTTTCAGCGGGTATCCGCATTTGGGGCACTTCTCGTCGCGCGAAGAAACATGCTCATTACACCAGGGGCATGCGCCCGGCGTATTTGCGGCAACTGCTTGTGTATCCATAAATAATTGTGTTTTAGGCGGAAATGACATACCAAGGTAGGTAATTTTTGATTAAACCTTGGTGTCGTGCAATAAATTTTCAGACCCTGGTCGTGTGTGGTTAAAGAATTGCCGGTGGTATTAGGCGGCAGCGTCGCCGTTTAATGACATGGTTAGGACATCGAGCTTGGGCCAGCCTAATAATGGCGCGCGGCCTGCCATATTTCGGTTATGCAAACGGTAAAATTAAAGCAAAAATGAATACACGAACCGTACCACATGGTGCGATGGCGGATGCGCAGCCAGGCCAGCGCCAAACCAAAGGGAATTAGCCAGAAAAGCGACAGGAAAGACATGTGCATAATGCCAAACATAAATGCCGAAATAAATATAGCCGGTCTTTTTTCTGTCACCATCAGCAGTTTACCTAACAGGAAAACCCTGAAGGCCAGTTCCTCGAATAGGGAAGGCGTCAGCGCTGTAAAAAAAATGGTAAGGGCGATGGCGTAATTATACCTGGAAAAATAAGCATGATAGGATACGCGCTTTGAAAAAAGGCTGAGGTTGAGCCAATCGACAACAAAACTGATAATAATTGATGCGACGATAGCTAACGTACAATAGAGCAGTAAACGGCCCCATGAAAAATCGTTCCAGGTTAGCAATGGCTTACAGGCCTTCCAGTTAAGCGCAACAAAAACTATCGCTACCAGCGCCAGCAGCACATCGCCGCAAACCATCCAGCTGAAGGTATCCAGCGCCTTTACAAAGGAAGTTGCACAAATAATCGCTTCGATGATGAAGAAGAGGATAAGCTGTCGAACGGCGTTCCATTTTTTTTCAGCCGCTCCTGCATCGTCAAGCGGTCCCGCTACCAGGCCGCATTTTCTGCAAAAACGATCTTCCTCCCGCAGCGGCGCATCGCAGGACGAACACCTGGGTCCCGTAGAATCAATTGCATCCTCGACTTCCTCCTTTGATGCGATGGGAGTAAACTCGTCCATTTATTTTGATTTTGGGCTTATAGTTGCAAATAGCAGGTCGGGGGTTTGACCGGCATGGCCGCACCGCAGTAACAAGTTTTTTGCCGCGCTCATCACATATGCAGTTCCTTCTTTATTTTTTCCGCTTCAATGGCAGATCGGATGCCGGTTATAAAAAAGACAAGTATTATAATTTTAAACAGCATTCCTTTAACAATATAAGCAGGATCGGCAAAGGCGTTAACAATGAAAACCAGCACAAATAGCGACAGGCCGGCTATGATGGCTGGCAGCGGTTTTTTTCTGGCCCAAAAGCCAAGGCCTACATTTATTGCAGATAAAATGGTATTGATAATAAGCAGCGTGTTTTTGGTATCCTCATCAGCGCTGGCTACATAACCGATAAGGCTGAAAACAAACGTTGCGCCGCCAATCCAAAATAGGGCATTGCCGGCACGGTGTACTTTTCCATGGGCCTCATCCAGATCGATCTCTTTGGCGGCGCGGTTCGATATAAAATTGCGCTGCTCCTGCTCCGTACCTTTCAGCGGGCACCCGCATTTATTGCAAAAATCATCATCAGCATCTATAGGCGTCCAGCACGATGGGCAAAAATGAGCCCCTGACTGTGGACCTGTGGCGGTTTCTTCCATTTATTATTATTAATTAGGAGTTCTAAAGTAGATATAGAAATTGGAATAAAAAAGTAATTCAGGCAAAAATATTAACCCTAAGTATCAGTGTGCAAATCTTCCGGCTAATCGAAGAAAATCCTTTTATAATGGTAAGGCGCCATCGGGTTAGCGCCGGGGGCGCATAATAATTCTATGCTAAAGGAGACGCAAGGTATTGCGTCCCGAACCCGACCATTTCGTTCAGATACGCAAAATGTTGCGTCTCTACGCGGCATAGGTTATATGTTTAATTGTTGTATTTTTGTTATATGAGCAAGGCCAACGGCACAATCGAAAAAAAAGACACCTATTTACAGCACGTTTCGCTGAAAAATTATAAATCCATTAAAGATGCTGAAATTGATTTTAAGCCGGGTTTGAATATTATTATTGGGAAGAACTCTTCGGGGAAAACAAATTTTATAAATGCGTTGGATACAATATTGAATTTTGAATATGACGATTTTATCGATTCAGAATCCATTATAAAGGCAAATATAAATGCAAATGATATTGTGGTTAACGCTGATAATTTGCCTCGGGTTAATGATGAGTTTTTGGAATATGGCCCAATGTCTTATCACAAACTTAATTTAATGATCAATGGTAAACACGTTGAAACAATAAACAACGACCATTTAAGAGATGAACTTTATAGAAGGTCGATAAGTTTCAGCGCATTATTAGTTCCATATGGAATTAAATATGACGACCGGTCGAAGATTGTTAATAATGCGTTTACAGCTACATTAATAAACAATTGGAACGTTTCCAGAGATGCTGTAACTTTAGCTAAAGGGGAAAATCGAACGGAGTTTGTTCAACACCTTCTTGCTGGCTTGTACGTTCATGTCGCCAAGATATTCCAAACTAACGCTTTGAAGGCTGAATTGTTAAAGATAGAAATTAGCTCCTTTTTGGAAGAATTTTTAGAACCGATAAATTCAATAATTTCTAAGTACAGTTCGATAAACGCAATTAGAATATTTCCGGATTTTCATATCGTTGAAGAAAACGAAGGGTCAAGGCAAACGATTAAAAATTTTTTTTTAGAATTTCAGGTCGAATCCAATTGGATAACATTTGATCTTTTGTCGGATGGGAGCAAAAGATTGTTCTACATAATTTCAGAGTTAATATCAGCCTATGCGTATAATGATTTGCTGATATACAGCAGCGACCTAAAGGTAATTCTCCTCGAAGAACCCGAACTCGGCATCCATCCGCATCAATTACACTTACTGATGCAATTCATCAAAGAACAATCCAGGTATAAACAAATCATCCTTACTACCCATTCGCCGCAAGTGCTGGATATAATTGAAACTAACGAATTGGACAGAGTAATTATTTGCAACTACGATTCCAAAAATGGCACCCAATTGCGTCATCTTTCAGAAAAAGAGATGAGTAAGGCAAAAAAATACATGACGGAGGAAGCCTTTTTAAGTGATTACTGGCGTTTTTCGGACCTTGAACCTGCATCCTAATGAAAGTTGGATTAGTCGGCGAAGCGCCTGGTGACACCGGGGCTGTCCAAAACCTGTTAAGCCGCAATTATGAAAATCTTGATTTTATCGAATTGCTTCAGCGCGTAGGCGGGAGCGTGCTTGATGATAAAAAAGCGGTGAACCAGATAAGGCGGGAGTATGAAATAGAGCGTCCCGATCTTGTACTTGTTATTCGCGACTTAGATGCGGACGAAAAAGATGACGATAAAGTAAAAGACAGAAAAAAGAAGTTCGCGAAGCTTAATCGCATCATAAATAAAAAAGGAATATTTCTTCTTAATATTTACGAATTGGAAGCTTTGATTTTGGCGGATATTGAAGTTTTTAACAAAATCTATGGGTGTGAAGTTGAGCAATATGCCGATCCAATGAAAGTGGCCGACCCAAAGGAAGTTTTAATGAGTGCGAGCCGAAAATCTAACACACCATTCAATGTTTCTCATAACCGCGAAATATTTAAGTCATTACGGTTCGATATTCTAAAAAAAAATTGCAGGTACTTTGCCCGCTTTATAAAGGAGTTCGATAAAAAGCTGCTATAGAATCTCTGGTAGATGTCATTTCGACCAACGGGAGAAATCTTCAACAACATACGAACCATGCAGAGGGTAAGGTCGGGCGTTTAAGATTTCTCGCTATCGCTACCCATGACAGATTAAAAGAAGTTGTCATTTCGACGAGGTACGAGGAGAAATCTTTTACTTTGGACATTACCGCCTGCAAGGTTCGGATGCAAGGTGTATAAGATTTCTCCCGTTGGTCGAAATGACATGGTTTTTCCTGTCATTCCCGCTTCAGAGTTTCACGAAATTTTACCACTCGAAATGACAAGATGTTCAGTTATTGCGTTGCTTCCACAAAAACCGGTGTTTCTGTTACCTGTATTTTTAATTTTCCGTTAGCCGTATTTACCTGGCTTTTTCCCATTATATCCGCGCCAATTTTCAGATGGTATATATTCGCCCTTGCAGCCTTGCCTAAATCAAGGGTATAATTAGCCGTACGGCCGGTTTCATCGGGGATGGTGAGTACGTACATCGTCTTTTTACCCAATTGGTAAACATCCACCAATGGATCTGGGTGAATGGTTTTTACATACTGATAGTCACCCATCAGTTTTCCTGTTTGCAGGATATAGTCGGCAGCGGGGCGGCGTTTGATGCCTTCGTTAAGGCCTGAGGTGGCATATTGGGTCGTTCCGCCGGCATGATCATCAAAAAGCTGGTAAAAGAATACGCGTTTAACGCCGTAACGGATGTACAGCAGCGAGGAGCGGATGATCCAGTCGGCCTGTTGCTGTAGTACGGTTTTGTTGCCGATGGCTTCGGCTTTTTGGTAGCTTTCCTGGTTGATATCATACCCGGTTTCGGTAAGCCAAACCTCGGGGTGCTGTTTCAGGCTGCTGGCGAGCTTTACAAATGAATTGGCTATACTGCCGTCATTCGAAATTTCGGGCGCGATGCCGGTTGTAGCGCGTTTATGCGTGCGGACGTCGCCATTATTGGAGTAGAGGTGATAGTTGATCACATCAAAGCAAAGGTTAACGCTGCCGTCTTTTTTATACCCCCTGTTTTTTTTGCACCAATTGATGATGCGCTGCACATAATCGGTACTGGCAGAAGCCAAACCGCCCATTACCACCACCATATTAGGGTCGGCGGTTTTTACGCCGGCGTCTGTACCCAGTTTACCCATATTGCCATCGTAAAATGCAGATAGGTTTGCCGCATATTCTTCGGCGGTTTGGTGGGTTTCGTCGGCGCCCCACCAGCGGTCGCGCTCGTTGCCGCACTCGATGTATTTGATCAGCCCCATTCCCGCCAGAGGCTGGTTGGGCACATCATCGGGGTAGCGTTTTTTGGTGTCGACTTTTATCAAATTCTTATCAATATTCTTGTTATAGCCGTACCTGGCCGCAAACTGGAAGGCTGTGCGGGCCTGGTCGGCGTATGAAGCCGGATCATCCAGGCTTTGGCCGTAGGGCGCCGGGGCATTGTCATTATCCCGCGAGCCGGCGGGATAGGCGTTATACATCCATTCAGGGCTGTTCTTCAGATCGACGAGCATCAAAATGCCATCCTGCTTACAGCGGGCATAGATCACGTCGTAATCCCAGTTGCCGCTAAAGGCGGGGTTAAAAGTATAATCCCCCTTTTTGCTTTCAATTCGGTTCCAGTTCAGATAGTGCCGCACGGCGCTGAAGGTTTTGATAAGGGCGTAATTGTCTTCGTAAATATGCTTCCTGTCGTTTGGGCTGCCGGGGTTTTCCAAAAAATTCCATTCATAGGCGTTGATGCCGAACATGTTTTTTAGTGGAACCGGGGCGCCGGGGCGGACATAATTTAATGGCGGGAGATTAATCGGGTCGATATGGGTAGTATCAGGCCCCGTCGCCGCCTTATTAAGGGCGTTAATAGCCAAATTGTCGGCGTCGGAGCTTTCGTTATTGCAATTGCAAAGAAATATGATTGCGGAAAGGACAACGGCTGTTTTATAGCGGAAGATCATCGGTATAAATATCGGGATTTATACGGAGTTACGGCGCTAATGTTGTCTGAACACGATTTAAAGGATTTGAAAGATGAAAGAGATTGTACCTGTTCCAATCTTTAAAATCCGTTAAATCTTATCAATCGTGTTCAGACGTTCTCAAACTGCAAAGTGCTCAAATACCGATACAAACCCTGCTCATTAGTGATCAGCTCATCATGGCTGCCTGATTCGATAATTTTCCCTTTTTCGAGCACGATGATCTTATCGGCTTCGCGGATGGTAGATAAGCGGTGTGCGATGATAATGGAAGTGCGGTTTTTCATCAATTCTTCCAGCGCTTCCTGCACCAGGCGCTCGGATTCTGAATCGAGTGAGGAAGTAGCCTCGTCCAGGATGAGGATCGACGGGTCTTTAAGCAAGGCACGCGCTATAGCGATACGCTGACGCTGCCCGCCGGATAGTTTTACGCCCCGTTCGCCGACGATGGTATCATAGCCTTCGGGGAATGACATAATAAACTGGTGGGCGTTGGCGCGTTGTGCAGACTGAATGATTTCTTCTTTGGTGGCCGTCAACTTGCCATAGGCGATATTTTCCTGTATCGACCCGCCGAAAAGCATCACATCCTGCGGCACGATGGCCACCTGGTTGCGGATATCGGTAAGCGAATAGTCGCTTGAAGGCTTGCCGTCAAAATTGATGGTGCCGCTTAACGGATGATAAAATTGCAGGATGAGCGCCGCCATAGTTGATTTGCCCGATCCGCTGGGCCCTACAATGGCTACCCTTTGCCCGGTTTCAGCCTCGAAGGAAACATTTTCCAGCACGGTTATTTCGGGGCGGGAAGGATAGGCAAAACCTACATTTGAGAAAGTTAAAGCGCCTGCGATGCGCTGGTTAATGGTATTATTTGTTTCGGAGATGGAAATTTCTTCGCCTTTTTCGTCCAGTATCTCCAACACCCGTTCACTTGCGCCAACAGCTTTTTGAACGTTGGCATACAGGTCGGGGAAGCTGCCCATGGCACTGCCGACGTACATTGCATAGAAGGCGAATGTAACCAAACCGCTTACTTCGAGCTTGTGATGACTAACCAATACACAAGCATACGCAACCAAAGCAACCATTGCCCCAAACAAACACAGTACAATAAATGACACGAACATTCCCCGGTATTTAGCGCCTTTTATAGCAATATTGGCAACATCACGAACATTGCCGCCATATCGGGCCGCCTCATAGGCTTCATTAACAAAAGCCTTAACAATTGCTATTCCCTGCAGGGTTTCCTCGATCACTGTATTTGACTCAGCCAGTTTGTCCTGTGCCTGCCGGGAAATTTTACGGATAAAACGACCGAATACAATAGCGACAACGATGAGCGGCGGGACTAATATTAACATGGCCCCTGCCAGGTAAACCGAAATGGTAGCCATCAGCGCCAGCCCGCCCACAAATAGCAGCGACTGGCGGATCAGTTCAGCAATAGTGGTGGTAAGGGTGTCCTGTATCTGGCTGAGATCAGCCGAAATTCGGCTGTTCAATTCCCCCACGCGGCGGTTGGAAAAAAAATTCATCGGCAGGGTAATCAGTTTAAAATAGGTGTCGCGCCGTATGTCAGCCAGCGAGCGCTCAGCCACGTTAACAAACCATAATATCCTGAAAAAAGAAACGAATGCCTGCCCGAGCAAAATTGCAATGGAAAAGAGGAAAATGCCGCCAATGGTAGGCGGCAGCAGGCCGAAGGTGTGTTTGCCCTGGGCCGTATCGATGAGCGATTTGATAAGCAGTGGAAACGCCAGGCCAACCAGGCCCGATAAAAATAAAAAGAACAACGCAGCGATAAACATGCCCCGGTAGGGTTTAAGGTAAGCAAGCAGCCTGGAGACTTTTTTTAAGGTTTCCTTGTTGAGCTTTGCTTTTGGTAATTCCGCTTCCGGTGCGTTGCTGCTGTTGAGTCGTCTTCTGGCCATATCTGTCCCTTTTATTCGATTAGACGAATGGGGCGGTAAAAGATTTTAAAGATAGGATTAATTTGTTTTTCAGGGGCTTTTGAGCGTTCACCGCGTGAACAAAAATGAACGTTTTTTGACCGCGGAAATTTTTTTTCGGTGTCGTTTGTTCGTGTTTTGAACAGCATTTGATGATTGACTGAAGCGTTTCGACGGCGTTTAGCAACCGAATTTTTGTCGTTCAATGCTTTAGTATTTTGTGATGCCGGCGGAAACAAATCGGAGTGGGCGACCCTTGTAATCACCCAAAATTGTACATCGTGCATGAATGAGAGCGACCAAAAGGGGCAGGTTTTATTCGTCGAAAAAGCGACCACAAGGGTCGCCCCTGCGGTGCAAAACCTATTTTTTGGTGTTCACGGGTGTTCATAAATGAACGCTTTTGGGGCGTTTTTAGTTAAAGTAATTATTCATGAATATTGCATAGATAGTTTAATATCAAAGCATTAACTACATTTACTTAAAGTGGCAAAAGTGTTCATGGTGTTCACGGATGAACACTCTGCTTTTTGCCTTGAAAGGGCGATGGCCGTTGCGGTTATAAAGCGCGTTAAAAGGGCTAAGGTGAATTTTTATACGTCCTGGAAATCGATAATCACGCTGTCGCCAAGGTTAAGGCCCAGCAAACCGCTGGCATTCCCCTTGTTAATTGCAATTTCGAGGTGGTCGCTGATGCCGAACAGGCACAGTTTTTCTCCCTCCGGTACTTCATTATAGTGCCAGCTCAGGTGGTTGATGGTTTCGTTGCGTTTAAAGGACAGCAAAAACTTCCGCCCCTGCTGCACGCCGGTAAAAAAATCTTTGGTGATATTGGTAATGACATTTTGGAAAGAGTCGATATAGATCACTACACCCTTTATCAGGTTTTTTTCGATTACCGGCTGCAGGTTCATCTTCTTTTCAATATCCGGTACCTGCACACCTATTTTAGTAAGTTTGCCGCCATCGGCCAGATGGCAGGCCGCTTTTACAAAAATATCGGCCAGCGGAAAATGCAGGAATTTGAGGTCCTGCATAATGTTCAGCTCAACAATGCCATCGGGTTGCTGGTCAAACATTAATGAAAAAATACCATTGTCGGCGCCCACAAAATAATGGCCTTTGTATTTGACGGCCAGGTAGCGGGTGTCTTCGTTATAAACAGTGTCGATGCCAATCAGGTGGACGGTGTTTTCAGGGAAATAGTGGAAGCTGTTTTTCAAGATAAAGGCCGCCTGCTGGATATTATAGGCCGGAACGCTGTTGGTGATATCGACAATATTAACGGAAGGCAATAATTTTAAGATACTGCCTTTAAGGGCGGCCTGATAAATATCTTTATCGCCCAGATCAGTAGTTAAAGTTATTATTGCCATTAAAATTCTAAATATTTATCACTAATCTTGTGCAAGCGTTTTCAGACTTGAGATACGAGATATGAGATGTGAGATGATTCGGTCTCAAATATAATATCTCACCTCCCATATCTATCAAAACAGCTACAAATATTAAATTTTTAATTCATAAAAATCTGCAACTAAAAATCAATTTGTATTGAACGAACTTAAACTGTCAATCGACGAAATCAACCCTGCTGTGTTATGGGGGCCAAATAATGATCATTTCGAGATCATCAAAAAGCAATATCCAAAGCTTAAAATAGTGGCCCGGGGGAACGAGGTGAAGGTACTGGGTGATGACCACGAACTCAATATTTTCCAGGATAAATTCACTCATTTACTTCAACACGTAGAGAAGTATGAGAACCTTAATATAACCGACATCGAGCGGATATTGGGTGCAAAGGCGACGGATATTCCGCTGCCCGACCAATCCGGCGATAAGTTTGCCAGTGGCGAGGTGATCGTTTTCGGGCCGAACGGCGCAATGGTAAAAGCGCGCACTGCCAACCAGCGCAGGATGGTGGAAGGCATCGGCCGCAGCGACATTGTGTTTGCTATTGGCCCTGCGGGCACAGGTAAAACGTATACCGCCGTGGCATTGGCTGTAAGGGCGCTAAAGAATAAGGATATTAAACGCATTATCCTTACCAGGCCGGCGGTTGAAGCAGGAGAGAACCTGGGGTTTTTACCCGGTGATTTGAAGGAGAAGATCGACCCATATTTGCGGCCGCTTTATGATGCACTGGATGACATGATCCCGGCTGAAAAACTGAAGGTTTACCTGGAGAACCGGACCATTGAAATAGCGCCGCTGGCCTTTATGCGCGGCCGTACCCTGGACAATTGTTTTGTGATACTGGACGAGGCCCAGAACGCCACCGATATGCAGTTAAAGATGTTTTTAACCCGGATGGGGCCGTCGGCCAAGTTTATTGTTACAGGTGACGTGACGCAGATAGATTTACCGAAGAAACAACAGTCGGGTTTGCATACTGCATTAAGGATATTGACTGATATACATGGCATCGAAATCGTTTATCTGAGCGGGGAAGATGTCGTGCGACATAAATTAGTAAGGAAAATATTAGCCGCATACGGCGACATTCAATAGGCATTGACAGAGGGTTTTCAGAATAAAATGGAAGCGATAAAAGAAACACACTTTAGTTTTCCCGGCCAAACCAATTTTTATAAGGGTAAAGTTAGGGATGTATACACGATAAATAACAAGTACCTGGTGATGGTGGTGAGCGACCGAATCTCCGCGTTCGACGTGGTGTTGCCTGAGCCGATTCCATATAAAGGCCAGGTGCTGAACCAAATTGCAGCTAAGTTTTTAGAAGCAACATCGGATATTGTTCCCAACTGGGTAGTGAACGTACCCTTCCCAAATGTAACCATCGGGCGTATTTGCGATCCGTTTAAAGTTGAAATGGTTATACGGGGCTACCTGGCAGGCCATGCCTGGCGGGAATACAGCGCCGGCAAAAGGCTCCTTTGCGGCGTGGCTTTGCCGGAAGGTTTGAAAGAAAATGATAAACTGCCGGAACCGATTATCACCCCAACGACGAAAGCATCGGTGGGGCATGATGAAGACATATCAAAAGAACAGATATTGGACCGGGGCATTGTATCTGCCGAAGATTACGAGCAACTGGAAAAATACACACATGCGTTATATCAGCGTGGTACAGAGATAGCAGCTGACCAGGGTTTGATTTTGGTTGATACTAAATATGAATTTGGCAAAGCCAAGGGCAAAATATACCTCATCGATGAAATTCATACACCTGATTCATCAAGATACTTTTATAGCCACGGCTACGCCGAAAGGCAGCAAAAAGGGGAACCTCAAAAACAACTCTCGAAGGAATTTGTTCGGAAATGGCTGATTGAAAACGGTTTCCAGGGAAAGGATGGACAAGTTGTGCCGGAGATGACCAAAGAAATTGTTGCTTCGATATCCGATCGCTACATTGAATTATATGAAAAAATTACCGGCGAAAAGTTTGTTAAAGCCGATAATGAGAAGGCGGCGGCGCACCTGGAAGATGCAATAAATAATACACTAACTAAATTGTAATTTTTTAATTGTACACAAAATATTATATCTTAGCTTTTTAATTAGTTCAAAAAAAATGAAATTCACGGTTGATAAACACGAAAAATATATTCTGTTAAAACTGAACGAGACGAAATTAAATTCACTGATATCCCCGCAGCTAAAATCTGAACTGATATTGATGAATACTGAAGGCCAGCGGAATATAATTTTTGACCTTTCACAAGTGAAATTTGCCGATTCATCGGGCTTAAGCAGCCTGCTTGTTGGTCACCGTTTGTGTAAGAATGCGGCCGGTACTTTTATCCTTACCGGGTTGAATGATGCTGTTGCGCGCCTGGTCACTATCTCACAGCTTGATAATGTCCTTTCGATAGTGCCTACCCCAGAAGAAGCGATCGACCTTGTTTTTATGGAGGAAATTGAAAAAGAGCTGAAAAAAGAAGCAAAATAAACACCATGATTGTTTACCACCAATGAAGTTTGAGGTAACAATACTTGGCAGCAGTTCGGCAACCCCTATTTTTAATCGGAACCCCTCATCACAAGCCCTCAACGTTAACGAAAGGGTTTATTTAATTGATTGCGGCGAAGGCACCCAGCAGCAAATGCTGAAATTTGATGTCAAGATCAGCCGCATCGATCATATTTTTATCAGCCACCTGCATGGCGACCATTACCTGGGCCTGGTGGGGCTGCTTTCCTCCATGCACCTTAATGGCAGGATAAAACCGCTTCATCTTTTTTGCCCCCCATTACTAAAAGACATTATCGACCTTGAATTACGCTGTTCAGACACCACACTGCAGTTCCCGATCGATTACCGGTTCACAAACCCAGAGGCGCCCGAGGTTATTTTAGAAAACTCAGATGTAATTGTTGAATCTATACCGCTGGATCATCGGATACCCTGTACAGGGTTTTTGTTCCGCGAAAAAAAGCGCCTGAGAAAACTCCTGAAGGAGCGGCTTACAGAACTCAACATACCTATCGAATATTTCTCGCCGCTGAAGAAGGGTGCAGATTACACAGGCCCTGACGGGAAGATTATTAAAAACGCGGAGCTTACGACGGATTCGGCTGAGCCAAAAACCTACGTCTACTGTTCAGACACGTTGTTTAACCTGTGTTATTTTAAACAGATAAGTAATGCCACCCTGCTTTACCACGAGGCAACTTTTCTGCATAACATGCTCGACAGGGCTATCGAAACCAATCATACTACCGCTTTGCAAGCAGCCGAAGTTGCTTTGCAAACCAAAGCTGAAAGGCTCCTCATTGGTCATTTTTCAGCCCGCTATAAAACTTTAAATGAGTTGCTGGAGGAAAGCCGAAGTGTTTTCCCCGAAACGGAATTAGCCATTGAAGGAAAAACCTTCCAGATCGGCGATTGAACTTTAGCACATCGCCAATTGTAAAGCCTGGCTTATTTGCTAATTTTACCTTACCAATTATAACAAATGAATAAAGTAGTTAAGGACGCTGACGCGGCTATTCATGACATTGAGGATGGCATGACGCTGATGCTCGGTGGGTTTGGCTTATGTGGCCTGCCTGAGAATTGCATTGCCGCTTTAGTACGAAAAGGCGTAAAGGATCTTACCTGCATATCCAATAATGCCGGCGTCGATGATTTCGGCATCGGGCTGATGCTGAAGCAGCGCCAGGTGAAGAAGATGATCTCATCCTATGTTGGCGAAAACGCAGAGTTTGAAAGACAGCTGTTAAGTGGTGAACTGGAGGTTGAGTTGATACCGCAAGGTACGCTTGCAACACGTTGTATGGCAGCTGGTTACGGGATGCCTGCTATATTCACCCCAGCGGGTATCGGTACCGAGGTAGCGATCGGTAAAGAAATAAGAAATTTTAAGGGTAAGGATTATTTAATGGAACTGGCTTTTGAGGCCGACTTCGCCATTGTAAAAGCCTGGAAAGGCGATACGCTTGGTAACCTGATCTATAAGGACACTGCGCGTAATTTTAATGCAGTAATGGCTATGGCGGGAAATGTTACGATAGCCGAAGTTGAGGAATTAGTAGAACCGGGCGAACTTGACCCTAACTTTATTCACACCCCTGGAATTTATGTTCATCGTATTTTTCAGGGTAAGAATTATGAAAAAAGAATAGAACAGCGAACTGTCAGAAAACGATAACATGTTAACGAAAGAAGAAATTGCAAAGCGGATTGCACGGGAGATTAAAGACGGCTATTACGTTAACTTAGGTATTGGTATACCGACACTTGTTGCCAATTACATCCCTGAGAATATGGATGTGATCCTCCAATCCGAAAACGGCCTGCTCGGCATGGGACCATTCCCATACGAAGGCGAAGAAGACCCGGACCTGGTGAACGCCGGCAAACAAACCATCACCATGCTGCCCGGTTCGGCGGTATTTGATTCAGCGATGAGTTTTGGGATGATCAGGGCGAAAAAAGTAAATCTTACTATCCTGGGCGCCATGGAAGTTTCGGAGAACGGCGACATTGCCAGCTGGAAGATCCCCGGAAAAATGGTAAAAGGAATGGGCGGCGCTATGGACCTTGTGGCCTCTGCCGAAAACATCATCGTTGCGATGCAGCATGTAAATAAAGCAGGAGAATCCAAACTGCTGCCCAAATGTACTTTGCCGCTAACCGGAATCAATTGCATTAAAAAGATAGTGACTGAATTGGGTGTGTTTGATGTTTTGCCTGAGGGCGGGTTCAAATTATTGGAAACCGCGCCGGGTGTAACCCTCGAACAAATAAAAGCGGCTACTGCGGGAAAACTTATTATCGAAGGTGAGATACCAGAGATGATTATCTGACCTTCAAATCCAGTTTTTCCCTTAATTCCTTCGATATCGCCTTCGTCACACAAATAATATCTTCCGCTTCATGTGTGTTGTTGGTGATGATCTGGTCACACTCATCCCTGTAAGGCAGTAAGTATTTCTTATAAGCCGGAACCACATGGTTTTCCCATCTGTATATCACGTCATCTTCTGAATAGCCGCGTTCAACCGGGTCGCGTTTTAGCCTGCGGCCGAGGGCGATGTGGTCGTCAGCTTCAATAAAAATTTTAAGATCGAGCGAGTCGGCAATTTTCCGGAAATAAAGGATAAACAAACCCTCAATCAGCATAATCGGCCCCGGCTTTATTTCCAGCATTTTGGGGACAAGCTCAGGATTATTATAGGTGTATTCTCTTTTTAAAACCGTTTCACCCCGGATCAGGCTTGCAATATCATTTTCGAAATGCTCATTGTCAATGGTGGAAGGCAGGTCGAAATTGTAAAACTTATTCTCCTCCCTGGTCATGTTATGGGCCACGGGAATATAATAATCATCCTGCGATACCAGGCAAACTTCATCAGGCGAAAAATGCTCCAGGAAACACTTCAAAAAAAAAGTTTTTCCCGAGCCGCTTCCCCCGGCTATGCCGATAATAAACGGTTTATTCATTCTGGCTGCCGTAGCTGATATCCACATGAAAGCGTTTGTCCAGCGCGCCCAGTGCATCGGCAACGTTTTTGGTCATCACGATGATCACATCCTTGGTCGACTCATTGTCGGTAAACCGCCCAACAACCTTTGCAAAGGTGGTGCGGTTGGTCATCGGGTTGGTGATCTTGATAACCGTGCCGATAGGGGCGGTGCGGTGCAATACGAGTTTTTTATTCGGGTCAAGGCCCGGATCGTCCATCCAGGTGGCCACGCCTTTCTCATTTTTTTCAAACAAACCGAAACGGTTGGCATTCAGATGGCGCTCGCTGCTATCCTTGTTGATAATAACAACCGATATAGAGTCGCGTTTGGCAATGGGATTTGGATTATTGGCAACTGCCGAAGGCTGCGGCTGTGTTTGTGTAGATGCGGGTGCAGTTCCACCGGATTGAACCAGCAATATCTGACCCGGTTGTATGTTTGTAGATGTTAGATTGTTGAGTTTAGTTAATACATCAACCGTTGTATTAAAACGCTTGCTAATGGCATACAAAGTCTCGCCGGCCGAAACTTTATATTGAAAAGGCGGCGTTGTGTTTTGAACCGGTTGCTGAACCGGCGGTTGTACAGGCTGTTCTACTGGTTTTTGAACAGGCTGCTGAACGACCGGGTCGGGGGCAGATTCCTGGGCTGTAGTTGCGGGCTTATCATCGGTATCATCGGCCTGGCTGTGTTTATGCTTTTTCTTTTCAGCTTTTGCTTCTTGCGCCAGTCGTTCTTTTTTCTCCTTAGCCGTCTCCTTTTTAGGTGCATCGGCAGTTTCTTTGGCTTTAGAAGAACCTTTGAAAGGCATAGTTGTGGGTATATCTATTACCTTACCGATAGTTAAAGTTGCCTTTTTGCTTCCATTATACTTCATTATTGCTTCGGGCTTAATATGATAGCGCTTCCCGATAGAATAATAAGTATCACCTTCCTTGATCTTGTACTTGACTATTTTTTTACCGTCGTCGTTCCTCACGCCAACCGAATCGATTGTGGGTTTTGCAAAGGCAGTGGTTGAAAGAATAATGAAAAGGGCGGAGGTTAAAAGAATATTAAACTTCATAATATATTTTAAATCAATATTTAAAGGGACAAAACTTTAAGTTCCGACCTGTTTTTTATATAAATAAGATGGTTTTTATAAAGGATAAACGCCTCGGGCTGCATTTTTTGTATGCCCGAATTGATTATATCTTCATAAACAAGGCCCGCTTCAGTAAAAACTTCAAGCAATTGGATTAAGCCGCCACCTTTTAACGCGTGCAAAGATACAATTCTGAAATTATTGTACTCAAGATAATGCACCGTATTTCCAAATGGATGTTTATAACCCAATTGCTGCGGTAAATTACCTACCTCCGTCAATTCCGGGTGCATAATACTATTTTTTAGCTCCTTATAAACAGACGGTTCATAAATGCGGGTTGTTGCACCGGTTTTAATATCAGCCAAAAATAATTTGCGCGGATGCACGCGGGAATCGTAAACAACAGGGCCATTTTCTGACAAATAGTCAAAGGATAAAGCATAATCGGTCCAGATCGTCTTGCCTGTTTGCGCATCGATGGCCATCAGGCCTTTGTGGGCCGGCCCGGTTTCTGTTTGGTAAAAATGCAATAGCAATACGCCATTATAGGCCGCTTCTATGCCGGTGAGCCAGCGTTCCGGTATGCCCAGGTTTTTAAACAAAATATTGCCTGTAGATAAATTGATCGCACTGAATTGAACTTTTTTGTCGGTATGGTCGCGTGTCTCCAGGAAGAGTATGCCGGTTAGTTCATCGATCTCCATCCGCCAGATGTCGCCGGTAAATTGCTCGTCGGTTAGAAGATTCAGATGCATAATTTACAAAGGTGGGAATTCTTGACGAACGACGAAGCTAACCATTATTGTTTTGGTCTATTTAGGCGTGAATTGGATTTCGTTGCTCCAAACGATGTTGTATACCAGAAGTTCTTCGTCATAGCCACCAAACGCATCGTCAACTACATTTTTATTAATATTTACCCCTATTTTAAAATGCTGTTCCGTTCTGATCTCGCTTTTATCAAAAATAAATGGGACCTTATCTGTATGAGCCGAATGAGCTGGTACTACAACTTCTTTTGGAATATTGCCGTCACAGTTCGTTCCGAACACGTCCAATTCTTTGTTGTCAATATGATAGAACTCCTGCCATGAACAGGTCATCGAATAGTATTTTAACAGTTCATTGCTGTTGTTATGAATGGTGACAGGTAATAGGAAAACTTTTTCTTTAGTGTAAGAATATTCACCGTCCGTTGCCCTAATTATTTTGGTTTCATCCGCTGTTACGGTGTACAGCATTCTTTCCTTATCGGTAAGCAGGTAGAGTTTTGTGGTTGGGAGATTTAGTTTCGTTTTTTTCGCTTCTTCTTCAAAGTCTAAAGGTGTATAGGTGCGGCTACCATCTTTGTTGAACCTAAGCGTTATTTTGTCCGTTAATATCTGAGGTTTATGTTTATTTTCGTAATCTTTAAAATTTTCCGATTTAAACCAGGGGTATAATTTTATTCCAATATTAAGATCTAACGTGTCGGGCGGCTGTTGCTCAATTGATAGTGGTAGCAGAATCAGTTGTGATCTTCGAGGCGGTATTTTCTGTTCGACTTCCGAATTTCTGCTATCAGCTCCATTTAAACGCAAATATTTATTAGGATTGATTGTAAAGAATTCGCTTGGACTCTTAGCCGACCCCCAATATCTTAGCGTATCATCAGAGTCGTTAACAATGAAAACACGCAGAACCTCGGGCATATTTTTGAAACTTCCGGAAATTTGCTCGCCTATTACCAGAAATCGCGGCGATTTACGTTTTCCGCCATTCTGTCCACTGGCTACCATCGACCAACCTCCTAGGATCACCAACAACATTAATTTCAATTTCCAGTTCATACTTACGTTGCTTACAGCCTAAATTTATAAATTTGGCGGCTGCTATCAAAAAAACAGCAAAAACTATTTTTATGAGTAAAGGGGTTGTAAGTAAAGAAGAAGATTATTCGCAATGGTATACCGATTTGGTGATCAAGGCTGATATGGCGGAGTATTCGCCGGTTAAAGGCTGCATGATCATTAAGCCGTACGGTTATTCCATTTGGGAAAAGATGCAGGCCGTGCTGGACGCCATGTTTAAAGAAACCGGGCATAGCAATGCCTATTTCCCTTTATTTATCCCGAAATCATTTCTTTCCAAAGAAGCAGCTCACGTGGAAGGTTTTGCCAAAGAGTGCGCGGTAGTGACCCATTACCGTTTAAAAAACGACGGCCATGGTAATATTGTGGTTGACCCTGATGCAAAGCTGGAAGAAGAACTAATCGTCCGTCCGACTTCTGAGACGATCATTTGGAACACCTACCGCGGCTGGATACAATCCTACCGCGATCTGCCCATCCTGGTTAACCAGTGGGCCAACGTAGTGCGTTGGGAGATGCGCACACGCCTGTTTTTACGTACTACCGAGTTTTTATGGCAGGAGGGACACACCGCGCACGCGACCGCCGAAGAAGCAATTGCTGAAACGGAGCAAATGCTGAATGTTTATGCCGATTTTGTGGAAAACTGGCTGGCACTGCCAGTTATAAGAGGTAAAAAAACTCCTAATGAGCGTTTTGCCGGGGCCATCGACACTTATTGCATTGAAGCCTTAATGCAGGATGGGAAAGCCTTGCAGGCGGGAACATCGCACTTTTTAGGGCAGAATTTCGCAAAGGCATTTGACGTAAAGTTTACCAACAGGGAAAACAAGCTCGACTATGTTTGGGCGACTTCATGGGGAGTATCTACGCGGTTGATTGGGGCGCTGATTATGGCGCATTCGGATGATGCCGGTTTGGTATTGCCACCGAAATTAGCGCCTGTACAGGTGGTTGTTGTGCCGATATTTAAGCACGAGGAAGAATTGGAAAACATTTCAGCCTACGTTAAAACGCTGACGGTTGAATTGAAGGCCAAAGGCATCAGCGTTAAGTTTGACAATCGCGATACCCATCGCCCAGGTGCAAAATTTGCCGAATGGGAATTGAAAGGTATACCGCTGCGCGTCGCCATCGGCAGCCGCGATATGCAAAATGGTACCGTTGAGCTAGCGCGCCGTGATACAAAAACAAAGGAAACTGTTTCGCAGGAAGGTTTAACCGCAAGGATAGAATCGTTATTGGTTGATATTCAGCAAAACATCTACCAAAAGGCCCTAAATTTTAAAGCGAAGAACACCAAAGAGGTAGATAGCTACGAGGAGTTTCAGCGCCTATTGGACGAAGAACCCGGTTTTCTTTCGGCGCATTGGGATGGCACATCCGAAACAGAACAGTTGATAAAAGACGAAACCAAAGCAACGATACGGTGCATTCCTTTGAATAATAACCAGGAGGAGGGGGTGTGTATTCGCACGGGGAAACCGTCAACACAGCGCGTTATCTTTGCACGGGCTTATTGAGGCTGTAGAGACGCAATATTTTGCGTCTCCTGCCCCGCAGATACCGACATCGCTTCCCACTTTGCATTGTTAGAGACGCAAGATATTGCGTCTCTACAGCCAGAAACACTAGTTCGTTATACTATGAACCGTCAACCATGAACCGTCAACTATGAACCGTCAACTATGAACCAACTATGAAATTTGCGACTAAGGCCATACATGCCGGACAAGAACCCGACCCATCAACAGGCGCGGTGATGACGCCGATATACCAAACATCTACCTACTGGCAGAAGGCGCCCGGCGATAACCAGGGCTACGAATACTCCCGCGGCACAAACCCAACCCGTAAGGCGCTGGAAGCCTGCCTGGCAGCGCTTGAAAATGCAAAATTTGGTTTAGCTTTCAGTAGCGGGATGGGCGCAACCGATGCGGTGATGAAACTGCTGCAGCCAGGTGATGAAGTTATTACCGGCAACGACCTGTATGGCGGCTCTTATCGCATTTTTACCAAAATATTTGCTGGCTACGGCATCAAGTTTCATTTTCTCGATTTGTCTAATCCGCAAATCGTTGCTGACTACGCAAACGAGAAGACAAAACTGGTTTGGATAGAAACGCCAACTAACCCCACGATGCAAATCGTGGATATTGAAGCGATAGGCAAGATCACCAAAGAAAAAAACCTGCTGCTTGTGGTGGATAATACCTTTGCATCGCCCTATCTGCAAAACCCGATAGATTTGGGTGCCAACATCGTCATGCATTCCGTAACGAAATACATCGGTGGGCACAGCGACGTGGTAATGGGCGCATTAATGTTGAATGATGAAGAGGTGTACAAAAAGCTCTGGTTCATCTACAACGCCTGCGGCGCCACGCCGGGGCCGATGGATAGCTTTTTGGTACTTCGCGGTATAAAAACCCTGCACCTGCGGATGAAAGCGCATTGCGAAAACGGTCGCAAAATAGCGGAGTATCTGAAAACACACCCCAAAGTCGACAAAATATATTGGCCAGGCTTTACCGACCACCGTAACCATGACATCGCCAAAAAACAAATGCGCGATTTCGGCGGGATGATCTCTATCACGCTAAAAGGCGCTGATCTGGCCGAAACCTTTAAGATAGCATCTTCCTTTAAAGTTTTCACACTGGCGGAATCATTGGGAGGAGTGGAGTCGTTGATTAACCATCCGGTTACCATGACGCACGGATCTATTCCAAAAGAAGTGCGTGAGGCGGCAGGGGTGGTAGATAATTTATTGCGATTGAGTGTGGGGGTGGAGGATGTGGATGATTTGTTGGATGACTTAGCTCAGGCGCTATCCTAAATAAACAAATTTGTCATTGCGAGCGTAGCGTGGCAACCTCGTCGCAACCAGGTGATAATGCATGGGCGACGAGTTTGCTTCGTCGCATCCAGCGCACTTGCCGCCGCGCTCCTCGAAATGACATGAGGAACTAACCCGAATGATCGAAAATCTCAAAGCTTTTTTGGATAGTAAGGTGGCCCAATACAACCGCCCCGATTTTATCCCTAACGATCCCGTTTCCATCCCGCACCTGTTCAGCAAAAAGCAGGACATCGAGATCATGGGCCTATGGGCGGCGGTGCTGGCCTGGGGGCAGCGGGTTACCATCATCAATAAATGCCACGAGTTAATTAAACTGATGGACGGCTCACCCTATGATTTTATCATGAACCATCAGGAAACCGATCTTAAAAAGCTATTGAGCTTTAAGCACCGCACCTTTAACGATGTCGATACTCTGTATTTTATCTCGTTTTTCAGGCATCATTATAGCAAATATGAGTCGTTAGAATCCGCATTCCAGCCAGACAGGTTTGTCATCCTGAGCGACAGCGAAGGATCTTCATCACGCGACATTACCGCCAATGCACGCCCAGATGAGCCGGTAGAAAATGCCCTGAATTATTTCCGAAACTATTTCTTTTCTTTCCCCGATTATCCACCCCGCACCAAAAAGCACATCTCCTCACCCGCTCAAAAATCAACCTGCAAACGTCTGAATATGTTTCTTCGCTGGATGGTACGCAAAGACGACTGCGGCGTGGATTTTGGCATCTGGAACCATATCAAACCGGCAGACCTCATCATCCCCTGCGACCTGCATGTGGATAGGGTAGCCCGCAAACTAAACCTCATCACCCGCAAACAAACCGACTGGCAAATGGCGGTTGAACTGACGGAACGATTAAGGGAATTTGACCCAAATGATCCGGTGAAATATGATTTTGCTTTGTTTGCGTTGGGGACAGAGGAACATTTTTGACCGCTGATTTATATGATCATTTTATGATTTCACTGATTTCTTTCAATCGGTGAAATCACGCTTAAAAATCGGTGAAATCTTAAGCCTCCTCCTTAAAATAAACCTTATAAAAATTCATGTGCTTGCCTTCATCAAAACCCTTCTCAATCAATTCCTTATTGCCATGAATATAGATGTGAAAGTTCTTATCGAGCTTTAATACACTTTTGTAAACCCGGCTTTGCTTTTTTACAGCGTTATCGGATATTTCAAAAGTATCGGCAATCGGGCTGTCGAATTCCTGTTCGTACTGGCTTTTAAAGATTTTGAACGATTCGATGGCTTTTGGGTTGCCGATCACTTCGCCGGTAAACTCGTCCAAATCAAAAGTGTCCTTTTCTTTAAAATACTTCATGCTGCGGTTGAGCAGGTCGATCTTGTCGGCTTTGCTCATTTCAAACTCGTCGTCAAGCTTTTGGGTTACAAAGTTTTTGTAAATGCCGAGCGTGTTGCTGGTTTGGTTAAAGCTGTCGTTGCAGATCTTTAGCTGTAAAAAGTAATCCTTCCAGTATAAAGCGGCTTCCTGGCTGCCGTTGGTTTTATCGATCACTACTACTTTGTAGCCGTTTTCTTTATTGGTGTTGAAGATTAAGACGCCTTTGTCCAGTTTGTTAATGTTGATGGCGTTTTCTTCGTAATCCACCTGGAACCCACCTTTGTCAGGGTAAACTTTTAAATAGGTTTCTTTATTTTCCGATTTAAAAACCCCCAGCGCGTCCAGCGACTCACCTTCCATCTGCACATTATTAAAATACGAGACATACAATTCACCACCTTTTATATTGGGGTGGTTGGCTTTATTGTACAAATGTTTGGCGATCATTTCGGACACGGCGTGAAATTGCGGCTTATCTTCAAAAATTGCTGAGGCGAAATGGTAAACCTCATTCAAATTAAGGTTGCCGCTGCTGTGGGTGAGGTGATAAACCTCGTTGGCTTTTTCAAAAGGCCGCAAAAAGTATTGCATCAGCAAGTTGGGTATGATCTCATCCTTCAGTTCGAGCGGATGATCGGATAATGCATACATTTCGTTCAATGCCTGGTTGCCGACATGATGAACGGAAATTGTATCCAGCGAAGCTCCAAAAAAAGTTACCATATTGGCACCGAAAGTAACAAAATATTGTTCAGAGGGGCGGTTTTTCTGTCACCTTTCCAATCCGGGGATCGCCATGCGCAATCAATTCACAAACCTTTATAACGGCGCCTTCAAAATCTTCAGCGTCATCCTTCAGCAGTAGCCAATTACTATGCCGGTCATTTTCATCGAGAAAAAAGGCATCAAGCTCAGGGATTATTGCTTTCAGTGCTTCATGATGATTTCTACTGGTGGCTATCCAGATACCGTTCCATTCGGGCTCTTTTTGGCTTTTGCGCAGGATCAGCAATATCCTCTTGCCTAAATAAATGTAGTGCATGCCGAACATGCGTTTAACGGTTATGCCATTTGGCAAGTAATCTAATACAAATTCAAATGGGGTGGGAGAGGCCATAATTTATGCCGAAGTTAGTTGTTTTAGCTCATGGTTCATAGTTCATGGTTCATGATCGGATAGGGAAATATTGGTGGTAAATGACGAACTTTGCCAGCTGTTATTCATGTTTATAGTGGCCTTGCAATGCAGCTACCATGAACCATGAACCATGAGCTATGAACCAACCAGACACCATCGTCGCATTAGCCACACCTGCCGGAACGGGCGCCATTGGTATTATCCGCCTTTCCGGGCCGGATGCCATTGTGATTGCCAATAACGCGTTTAAAGGTAAGGACCTTAACAAACAAGCTACCCACACGATCCATTTCGGGCATATTGTTGATGGTGATGCGGTGTTGGACGAAGTTTTGGCCTCCATATTTATTGCGCCGCGGTCGTATACAGGTGAAAATGTTGTGGAGATATCTTGCCATGGGTCTGCGTATATTTTGGAATCGGTGATCAAATTACTGATGAAAAAGGGCGCGCGCGCTGCAAAACCAGGGGAGTTTACGCTAAGGGCCTTTTTAAACGGTCAGCTCGATCTTTCACAAGCCGAGGCCGTTGCCGACCTGATCGCATCCAACTCCAAAGCTTCACAACAGGTGGCTATTCGGCAGCTACGTGGTGGGTTCAGCAACCAGTTGCAGGCGTTGCGCGAGCAACTTGTTCAATTTGCCTCATTAATTGAGCTGGAGCTGGATTTTGCCGAAGAAGATGTTGAATTTGCCAATCGCGACCAGCTAAAAATGCTCATCCTGCAGATCAACAGTGTTATTGGCGGACTCATCCGCTCGTTCGAGCTCGGTAACGCCATTAAGCAGGGTGTTAATACCGTTATAGCCGGCCGGCCCAATGCTGGCAAGTCAACCTTGTTAAATGCGCTCCTGAACGAGGAAAGGGCTATTGTGAGCCATATCCCCGGCACTACCCGCGATACGATTGAAGAAGTGCTCAACATCAATGGTATCAGCTTCAGGCTGATCGATACCGCCGGCATCCGCGAAGCAACCGACGCCATTGAAAAAATAGGAGTGGAGCGCACCATGGAAAAGATCAGCCAATCGGCATTGCTGGTTTATGTTTTTGACGCGGCGGCTATTTCTGTTGAAGAGTTAAAACAGGATATTAAGAGCTTACAAACACCCGGAATAAAAATACTTGCGGTAGCTAACAAAATGGACCTTTTAGATAAAGCTGACAGTCACCTTTCGTACTTTCGTACTTTCGGACTTTCGGACTTCTTCCAAATCAGTGCAAAAGAGAGATTCCACATCGAAGAGCTTAAACAACACATTTATAACGCTGCAATAACAGAAAAACTAACCGGCGAAGAAATGCTGGTGACTAACATCCGTCACCTGGAGGCTCTGCAAAAAACAGAGGAAGCGCTAAGCCGGGTATTAAGCGGGATTGATACGGTTACTTCCGACTTCCTTTCAATGGACATTAAACAGGCGCTGCATTACCTGGGCGAAATAACCGGGGCCGTTACGACAGATGATTTGCTGGAAAATATTTTTAGTAAATTCTGTATCGGAAAGTAAATAATATTTTGCCCCACAAACCTTTTAGCCTCAGCCGGGTTTATAAATTACTATTTGGTAATATTATTTATTGTAAGTAAATTTAATATACCAATTCGCCTAAAGTGTAAATGTCATGAAAACTAAGGCTATGGGCATTTTTTTGCCCCTGCTTGGTGCATTCTTCACAGACAGGTAACCAAAACCCGCCCTTCACCATTCTGTCAAATCCAATTATTCCATTTTTCTTAAAAATAAATTTAATCGATATGAAACGGATATTACTTTTTGCAGCTTTATTAAGCTGCCTGCTCACAGGATGCAAAAAAAATAAAGGTTTGTCGATGACCGGTGTCTACAAACTCGATAAGCAATGGATAAGCGGCGGAGGGAGTGATTCAGTTTATCAAAAAACGCAAATCAAAATATATACTGCCCACCAGTTTATCTACGCCGGAATAACGCCTGATTCCGCCGTAAGCTTCGGGGTAGGAAATTATAAACCTGACACAGGTAACCGCATAGTTGAAAATGAATTTTACAGCAGTTACAGGTTGGACACAACCAGGGACTTTAAAGTCGACATGACATTGACGGACAAGGGGTTTACACAAAAAATACCGGCTATCGCAACCCTTAAAGGCGTGAAGTACGACCTGATGGAAGCGTACAGCAAGGAAACATCCGGCGACAGCAGCAAATTGGATGGCCTGTGGAAAATGAGTAAAAGCTATATGGTAAGCGGGAAAGACACGACAAAAAAAGAGGTGACGCAATACAAAATATTCCAGGGCGGACACTTTCTTTTTGCGGGCAGGTATCTCGTCGACAAAACAGCCAATAAATTCAAAAATAATTTCGGATACGGTTCTTTTAACATGACCGGGGGCGACCTCGTTGAAGAAAATACGATTTCAAGTGACGCCACAGCGCTAACGCACAAGTTCAGTATCAAAATTGCGTTTAACGGCAATGATGCATATACCCAGGTGATCGCGGATGCAAAAACCAATCAGCAGTCGATCGAAAGCTATGTCAGGATAAAATGACCCGAAAAAGGGCGCATAACCGACCGGCGAAAAAGATTAAATATTTCCGGCCTGGGCTATCCGGCCGTTAAATAGGAAGGCATAGTTTAAAAGTCTTTCCAGATTAACGCTGCTGACAACTTTCCAGCCTTTTAATTCGTTGATAAACCCAGGTATCGGTAAGCCTGCGCGCAAAGTCATCAGGCTATAATAGTCCGTTTTTGACGGATGATCTGGCGAGACAGCATTGAATAAGTGGCCAAATGCATCCATTTCGATGATAGCCATTGAAATGGCAACGCAGTCGGCCAGGTGAACAAGATTGACCGGCGCCAGGCCGTTAGCTATATCGGTTTTGCCGGCAAAAAAGCGCCCGGGATGGCGGCCCGGGCCAACCAAACCACCAAAGCGGAGGATAGTTGTCTTGAACGGGTGTTCGTTTAGAAAAAGTTTTTCGGCTTCAAGTAATATACGTCCCGATTCGGTATCCGGCTTCGGTTCGGTAAGTTCATCCACTTCGCCGTTATGATCGCCGTAAACACCCGTCGAGCTGATATAAATGATCCTTTTAACCAGGTATCGGACGCATACGTCGATTATCCGTTGAATTTTAGCCGGGTAGCTGGTCCCTTCGCCTGCTTTAAGTTTTGGCGGAATGCTGACTACAAGTATATCGCACCTGAAAAACTCTGGGTCGGTCGACTGTCTGTCTGCGTCAAATTTTATCAGATACGGCCGAATGCCAATTGCCTGCAAATGTTCCAGCTTGTTCGCCGAAGTTACGGAGCCTTTAACAGCAAGGCCTTTTTTCAACAACGCGACTGCGAGCGCTTCGCCGTACCAGCCACAACCTAAAATACTGATCACCATTTCGATAACATTGTGCTAAGTAAGCGGACCTGTCACACCTGCAGCGCAAATAAACGAATTAAGGATATAGATTTACTTTTAAATGATAGTAAAAAGATTACTTTTGTAAATTCGACAAATTCTATAGACAATATACTAAATTAATCATGATAGGCTCTAAAATAACTTCGGCTAATAAATATTCGGCGTTGGTTTGCCCGGTTGATTTTGTAAAGATCGACGAAAACCGGGTGAGGGGCGTGGCGTTTTTTGTGGTGTTACTGGCTTTGGCATACATTGTTTCCGGTAGCGCAATAGTTATCGTGCTATTACTGGCTGATTTTGCTCTCAGGGCCTTTAACTTTAATACTTACAGTCCGCTGGCACTGGTAAGCGGCTTTGGCGTAAGGCAAGCAGGATTAACGCCAAACCCGGTAGACCGTGCGCCGAAGCGGTTTGCCGCCTTTATGGGTATTGTTTTTCTATCCGCGATTCTCGTTTTATCATTGGCAGGATTTGTTTTGTCTGCAAAGATCATTGCGGCGGTACTTGTTTTATTTGCTTCACTCGAAAGCTTCCTGGGTTTTTGTGCAGGATGCTATGTGTATACTTTTCTTGGGCGCATTAAAAACCGAAATTAAAATTATGTGCAGCGTCCGGATCGGACGGTTTTTTCCTTGAACGAAATAAATATTCCCATGCGTAAAGCCATAACGCAATCCTTATGGGATAAAATGGCTATTTTGACTAATCTCATCCTTTCCTAACAAGTTTCTGCTTTAATTTTAAGTCATTGATTATTGTTTTTAACGATTTAAAATTAAAATCTGCCAGCCATGAAACTTAAAATCATCCCTGCGTTGCTCTGCTTTTCCTGGCAGGCGCAGTTGTTTACGCCCAGTCGAAAAAGAAAGACACTTTGCTTTGCTTTATGGGCCGCTGGCAATCGAAAACTGTTTTTAAGGCTGACAGTAATTATGTCACTGGTGAGGCAGTTGGTGGCAACGTCACGATTAACAAGAACAGAGGCGTTACTATTCAATCTCCAGCGGGGCAGCAGGTAAACCAGTTGGTTGAATATGGATTGTAAAAATAAAGATAAAACAAAGGCCACAGGGGCAATAAAACATGTTTAAAAAACCTTAACAAAATGAAAACAAGATACATTTTAACCCTTTTTGCCGGTCTATTCACCGGTGGAACCGTATTGGCGCAGCAGGGAATCCCGGTAACCGATCAGCAGCCGGTGGTGATAGAGGGGCTTAGCTGCGGCTACAAGATCAAGTCGCTCGAAACCAAAACAGTTAGCGACAAAGGCGACTTCAGCCGGTACGCGATCAGCTTTTGGGTCAGGAATGTCTCGCCGCAGCCAAGGATATTACCGTTTAGGATTGGCCCTAACGGGGGGGGCGCACCCTCAGACAACCTGGTGCAGTTTAACTGCTTAAATGCAACCGGCTACAGGCTAACAAGTAAGTACGCCGTCATCAAAGCGCCTCCTTACAATTATTTCCAAAACGGATCGTGGGTAAAAAATGGTTTCGCCATTATGCCCGGTCAAACCGTCAGCGTGGATGAGGTGATGATTGTGCCGCTAAACGAGCCGCTCAACATGATGGCGTTTTATATTGGCTATACTCAACAATTGGTCCCCCTGGTTGCCGGTACCACGGCACCCGTTCAGGGGCCACAGCTTGCGCCTGTATCAAATCAACCTCCGCCTGTATTTAATGCCGACAGTTTTTACCAGATAAAAAATGCCAACAACAACACTTTCATTAATGTCCAAACCGGGGTGATCAATTGCTCAACTATACAAAATGGTTGGTTCAGTGCACAGTGGCAGATCGTATCGGTACCCGGATCGAACTATGTCAAAATAAAGAACCGCTGGAAAGGAAATTTTATCGACACCGAACGCGGCTATATTACGATGGCGCCAGTCGATCAATCGCCCGGTACTATTTTCTTCCTTGAGCCGGTCGACGGGAGCATGTTTCACATAAAAAATATTGAATCAGGCCAGTACCTTAGCCTGGGGCCGAATAATATTCATCTCACGCCAGGCACGGCTAATCCGGGCGCAACCTGGATTATCCAATAGCGCTAATTTTTAATGCCATCGCTTGTGGCCGTCGTCTTTGTGTCAGGCACTTTACCGCCGGCAGGCAAAGGTGGTGCCTGGATGAGCTTATAATAAATGCCCTTATTATTTTTCAGACTGTCCAGTGTTATAGGGGTCGCCGCTTTAAGCTGTTGCAAGGCAAGGGAGGTCTTTTTCCAGTCGGCGGGGTATTTTAATACAAATTGGGCAGTATCAGCCTGTTTGTAAAAATTAAGGATGTTGTTCTGTAGAGGCTCAGTCAGGTCAATAAATTTATTGTCGCTCAATTTAACCAGCAAATCATCATATGTTTTATCGCAAAGCCCATATTCGCCGGGGGTGGCAGGTTGTCCGGTATCAAAGTCAATGTTAGGTAAGGCCACTTTACCGGACTGAAGCTGAGTGAGTGCACGCTCGTATGCAGTTAGCGAAGTATCAAAGCTGGCAATGAATTTCTTTTCCCCCTCCGGACCAACATCTTTGAATCTTAGCGCTTTAAACGGACCGATCTTTGGTAAGATGCTTATGATAAACGCTACTACAACCTCCTTAAACCTGGGTTTTTCCCGGGATGACCCAAATTCTTTGTAGTAAGCCTTCTTCTTCATTCTATAATGAAACTTATGCTCATTTATGCTTGGGTTCATCTTTTTTATGTCGTTCTTTTTTAGCTCGCATGCGCTGTGGGTGACTGTGGGGAAAAGGCTCTTCACAGCCCATCTGAAAGTGGAGATGGTAAGGTCGAGGTTGCCGAAAACATCATTAATATCCTGCCCGTATGTTTTTAAAAAAGCCCTTTCCAGCAGGGGTTTCGACACCTGGAAGCCAATAAAATCGTGATAGGTGGTCGACGCGTAGTTACCGCGTGCAATCTCCAGCACGTCGAAGGAGAGTTCGACCCGGCTATGTGAGGTGTGATCCTCCTCATAAGTAACCACGCTGCCAAATTTCTGCCCAATTTTAGGGTAAACCTTAGGCACCGTAAGATTGGTGGCAAGCGAATGTCCATACTCATCGGCAAAATAATGGCACAAGGAACCTACTGCGAAAGCATACTCATCCACATTTTGCGCTTCGTCCAGCAGGTTTTCTACAAAATCACCACTTCGTACATAATGGGCCAGGTTGGTAAAGTATGTGTTACCGAAGGGATAATACCCCATATCAGCCAGCAAACTGCCCCCGTATGCATAAGCATGTGCTTCTGTGAGTTGTTCATTTGTTGCAGCCGGGTATTTGGATTTCAATAACGGCTTGATGAATTTGTCCCAGCTGGCATCGATCAGGGCCTCATGTGTCAGCACCGAATAGGCATTTACTTTAGCGCTAAGCACCAACAATATGATTGCGATAAACAGGTGTTTTCCGTTTAGTTTCAGCATTGGGACGATTGACATTTAGGTTTAAGGATTAAAGCGCTAAAATGTTTCAACCAGGCGGTATAATGAATGAATTGTTTTTAATCCGGACGGTATTGAAAAAAGCCCGTCCAGGGGCAAACCCGGACGGGCTTAAAAAAAGCTAAAAAGAGCGTTGCCGCGATAGGCCCTTTTTTTGTTTTATTACTGCTTTTAACCTGGCATTCATCAGTTTGGCCTGAATGTTTGCCCGCACGTCGGAGGCAGCGTTTTTCAGCCTATCGAAAATTTGCCGGCTGTAACTACAGCTACTTTGCAAGACAACAACATCGCCGTAAAAGAACAAAACAAAACTGGTGGCCAGTTCGTGCAGCAGTACTTAGCCTGTTATCACGACCATGAAATATTGTATACCGTCCCGCTGTTCAACACCAGCTTAGCTGTTTTATTGCCCAGGAAGGTAAGCGTGCCGCCGTAGCTCCAGCTCTTACCCGATGTAGAGGTCACTTGTATGGAAACAGTGGCAGTGCCTGATACGATCTCCTTTGTGGTCTTGTCATAAACAATGTTTGACGAAGTTATGGTAAGGGTATGATTGAAGGTGTTTTTATTGCCGATCTTGGAAATTGTTGTACCGGTGCGGCTATAATTTGAGTTAAAGGTGAACTGACTTGAACTTGCGCCTAAGCCGGTCAATACAAAACCGCCGTTGCTGTTAAACGATGACGATTGGATAAAGCCATTATAGGTGCCAGCGCCGGTAAAATTAAGCGTTAGGGTGCTGGGTACAGTGCATGCCAGCGTATATTTCCAGCTCAGCGAATAAGTAAATGAAGGAACACCTGTTGTTGCGCTTGCGTAGGAAACGGTTGAATCTTTTTCTTTTCCGCAAGGCAAAGTATAGCTGTCGGTTACCAGGTGATTGTTCACCGCGTTAACTGTTCCGCCTGTTACCGTTGCATTGCTGAAAAGGCTTGCTGAACTGCTTACCTGGCTAACCATACCGCCGGTTGAAGGGCTAACGGCGTCCGTTGCTACCTGCGCCGCGTCAGCCTCGCTGATTGTTGTTGATGTGGTTGAGGAACCGTCCTTATGGCACGACGTAAGGGTGAATGCTGAAGCTGCTATTATAGCTGCGGCAAATACGATTTTAGTTATGTAAAATTTACTGTTCATGATGTATTGCTTTTTAATTCGATTATTTTACGTATTAAGTTTGTTACAATGTTAAACGGTATTTATGCAGAATGGTTTAATCGCCAAAAGGAGAAACTTCAAAAAATGGGGCGAATTAATCGCCGATCTTAATTTTACCCAAAAGACGGTCGATAAAACCCTTAAAATGACAATGCCACAGGGGCATAGTTTATGTACAACGGCAGCGTTGTAAACCTAATAAAACGTTGCATGTGAGATATTTAACGATTGATATATTCCTTAAACCCGGACACAGTGGCGTTGCTGCTGCTGATGTTTTTAGGTGGGCCAGGCTTTATTTTGTGATCAGCCGGCCATTAAAATAAAAAGTCGCACCGGGTTATGCTCTTACGGTTAACTATAAACCGGCGGTTTGCCAAAACAGGTTGTTGTCTGCCACTTATTCCATGGTCGCTCCGGTAAAAAGTGGACGGTTTTCGGTCTTATACATCGAATAAAAGCAATTTTTGGTATATCAATTTACAAAATAGAAGGTCTGAAGCTGAAATATTTGCGTTTAGGATACGCTAACAAAAAAAAGGTGGCCCCTAACAAAGGCCACCTTTTGAAATATATGTTGAGATATTAATTACTGGTTGCTTTGAGGCTCATCCGAAGGCGTGCCTACAATTTTATAAACGTCGTTACCGTTAACATCTTTGGTTTGCTGGTAGTAGTAGTCGTCAGGAGATACGTAGAAAGTTTCACCGTTCATCCGTATCTTCCTGGTACCCTCGGGCAACTGATCATAGATGTCCCCGATCTGTGGTTGGTTGGGCTGGTTGGCGCCGTTAACCGATCCGCCCTGAGCGGGGGCGTTGTTATAATTGTCGGTTGGGGCCGGCCCGTTCGGCTGATCACCGCCATTGTCAGTATCTAACTTGCCATCCTTACCGGCAATCACGTATGCGATGGTGCCGTCATCCTTAGTTACAGGCTGATAGTACACGCCGTTCAACTCGTAATATTGCTCACCATTGATGGTGATGGGTTGTGCGCCGCTGGGCAGTTGTGTAATTTCTGCGCCAAGGGGCGGTTCAACTACAGTATACTGGTTGTTTTGGTATTCGTAATAAAAACCATTGCTGTAATAGTAGGGGAGGTTATCCCAATAGAAAGGATAGTAGCCATAGGGCAAATATCCTACGCTGAAACCGATGCGTGGCCAATATAAGCTGGCATAAAAGCCACCGTTCCACCAGCAGCCGCCGTGATAGCCCCACCAGCCGCGGCCGCCCCAGTAAGCCGGGCCATAGTAGTGGCCCCAACCGTAACCGCGGGCATAACCGTATGCGCCGGGACGATAACCGAAACCATGGCCGCCAGCATAACCACGGCCGCCATAGCCACCCCGGTAAGCATTTACGTTACCCCTGTAACCATTTGTATTGCCCCGGTATGAATTTACATTGCCCCGGTTGAAATTGGTATTGCCCCGGTAAGCATTTGTATTGCCCCTGTAGGCATTATTAACGTTACCGCGCTGTGGTGCAGATCCGGGGCGCTGGAAGCCTCCCCGTTGTGGAGCTGAATAAGCACGTGCGCCGCCATTAAAACCGCCCCGTTGCGGAGCTGAATAGGCACGGCCGCCGCCGTTAAAGCCACGGCCGCCACCGCCATTAAAAGCGCGTGCACCGCCGCCACCGTTGAAGCGAGCGCCACCGCCACCGAAGTGAGCGCCGCCGCCACCGCCGCCACCGAAGTGACCGCCACCGCCGCCACCGGCATGACCGCCGCCGCCACCGCCGCCACCTCTGCCGTGTTGCGCGCTGGCTGGAAGAGCTAAAAACAAACAAACAAGTCCGCTTAAGCCCATTGACATCAAATATTTCAAATACCTTTTCATGATTTTATATTTTATACCTTTTTTTAACTTTATTGAATAGACTGTATTTAGCGTAAAGGTTTAATTACGCCTGAATATTTTAATTATACTTGCACCCGTATGACATTAAACTAAATATTTTTACGCCCAAATTTAATATGATAAAGGATACTAATGCACTGAACCAGGTGGCCGAGTTTCACCACACATTTAAACATCCTGTGGTTGCTGAACCCGCGATACCTTCAACGGAACGTTGCGACCTCCGTATTTCGCTATTGGCTGAAGAGCTAAAAGAACTGCAGCAGGCGGTTGATGATAACAACCTGGTTGAAGTTGCCGATGCACTGTGCGACCTGCAATATGTGCTGGCCGGCGCGATTTTGGAGTTTGGCCTGGGCGAAAAATTCAAAGAACTTTTTGATGAGGCACACCGCTCCAACATGAGCAAAGCCTGTAAAACAGTTGAAGAAGCGCAGCTTACTATCGATTATTACAAAAATACTGCCAATACCGAATCCTATCACAAAGAAGCCGACGGATTATTTTTGGTGTACCGCGCAATGGACAATAAAACGCTGAAATCGGTAAATTATTCTCCGGCAAATCTTGCGGCTATATTAGAAAAATAACGCCGGTATTGCCATTTTTTACTTAGAAATGGTGACGATATTTTGTCACTGACAAAATATCGTCAGTACTTAATTTGCTAATTATCAGTCGTGTAGCGTTTTGTAGCAGGGTGTAGCACTTGTAGCGCTACACTACAAAACTACACGCGCAGGAAGGTTTTTTTCTGGTACAGATAATAAAGGAAAAGCCATTTGATCAGCACGAATGTTATCCCCATCACGACTACGTTATAGGGGTTCCCTACCAACTGAAACAGCCATTGAAAAAAGCCCTGGTTGGTATAGCTCCATTTTATAAAGTGCCCCGAAATGTATATCAGGATGGAGTTCATGCCGATAACCTTAAAGAAAAATGCCCATTTTTTATAGCCGAGAACATCGATCACGTAGTAAAAAAAGGACATCAGCAACAGGCTTATCCCGCCAACCAACAGCACAAAGGAGCTTGACCACAGGTTTTTGTTGATCGGGAAATCCATATTCCATAGCAGCGACAACAAGATAAATACAGCGCCGACCGCGGCCATGATGAGCGTTTTTTCCACCTGTGTGCGATTCTTTTTCTTTAGAAGCGTCCCGGTTAATATTCCAAGGATGCCCGTGCTGATGGCCGGTATAGTGCTGAACAGGCCTTCCGGGTCGTGCATATTGATATGTGTTCCGGGGTAGGGAACGTATAAATGACCAGGCAATATGGTACGGTCGACCCAGGAGGCAAAGTTACCCTGTGGCGTGAGGTCGCCGGGATGAAACCCGGGTGCCGATGTAAATTTCAATAACAGGTAATACCCTACAATAAAAAACCAAAACCAAAACATTTGTGCAATCTCGGAAGCATATAGGTAGATGATGTTGGCAAACATATAGGCTAAACCTATCCTTCCCAAAACACTCGGGAAGCGAATGTCAGCCAGCGGCTGGATTTTCAGACCGTTATTTACGACCAACCCCAGCAATACCAATATAAGCCCGCGTTTGATGACACGTAACAGCAATTGCGTACGCGTTTTGCCCTTTTCCAGGTAGCGGCCCACGGAAAAAGGTGTTGAAACGCCCGCCATAAACAGGAATAGCGGGAAGATCATATCATAGGCGTGAAAACCGTTCCAGTACGGGTGCTCAAACTGGTTGCCGAGAGTTGTCCAGAAAGGCGATTTCGTTGTATCGCGCAACGCATGCAGTATCTCATCGGCGCCCATTATCCAGAACATGTCAAACCCGCGCAGGGCATCAAGTGAAAATAACCGGGTTGGGGCGGATTCGGAGTTTGCCGCCTGTACTGTCGAAGTTTCGGCCATAAGTTAAATCAGGATTTTAATTGATCAGGGGAAAGATAAAACTTTTTAAATAAATTAACAACGAAGCCAGTCCGAAAGCCGGTAAAGTCAGTACAGTCCGGAAGTAAAAGTAAATCGATTTTGTTGCTTTCAAGCTCAAAATGCCTACTGCATGCGGCCAACCGTCACTAAAATATTACTCGCCGCGTTTCAGCCCGAATTTCTCTATTTTGCTGTAAAGGTGACTGCGCTGGATATCGATATCGTCTGCCGTTTTGGATACATTCCAATTGTTCTTCTCCAGCTTAAATTTGATATACTCCCGCTCGGCAAAATCCTTGTATTCCTGGAAATTCGCAAACCTTTCGAAGTCGGTTTGTTGGGCGGTATTGCCATTTGTCACCGCCGCAGGCGCCGTTGGGTTGGCAAATGCCTTTACATCAGCGTCCGAGATCACTTTATCGCTTAAAATTATAAGGCGCTCTATCATGTTCCTTAATTCGCGGATGTTGCCCGTCCATGGTAAAGATTTCAGCGCGTCGAGCGCGGCTTCGGATATTTTTTTAACCGGCATGCCATAGTCGCCGCATATTTCCTCGAGGAAGGTTTGCGTAAGCAATGGTATATCGTCGCGTCGGTCGGTAAGCGGCGGGACGTGGATCAGGATCACGCTGATGCGGTGGTAAAGGTCCAGGCGGAAGCTGCCGGTTTCTATTTCTTTCAGCAGGTCCTTGTTGGTTGCGGCCACTACCCTGACGTCTACCTCAATTTCCTTTTCGCCGCCCACACGGGTGATCTTGTTTTCCTGCAGCGCACGTAGCACTTTAGCCTGCGTGGAGGCGCTCATGTCGCCTATCTCGTCCAAAAACAATGTGCCCCCGCTGGCCGACTCAAACTTTCCTATCCGCTGTTTGATGGCCGATGTGAAAGAGCCTTTTTCGTGACCGAAAAGCTCGCTTTCAATCAGTTCAGCGGGAATGGCTGCGCAATTTACCTCGATCAGCGGCATACTGGCCCTGTTCGATTTTTCATGCAGCCAGCGCGCCACTAGTTCTTTGCCGCTCCCGTTGGCGCCAGTTATCAACACCCTGGCATCGGTTGGAGCCACGCGGTCAATCGTTTCTTTAATCTTCAGGATAGACTGTGACTCACCCAGCATATCCCGCACCTTGGCCGCCCTGCGTTTTAAAACCCTGGTTTCCGAAACCAGGCTGCCCTTATCCAGCGCGTTGCGGACGGTGATCAGCAAACGGTTAAGGTCTGGCGGTTTGGAAACGAAGTCGAACGCACCTTTTTTGCTGGCCTCAACTGCTGTTTCGATGGTGCCGTGGCCGGATATCATGATAAACGGCAGGTCGGGCTTCACGGCCAGGCCTTCGGTCAGCACTTCCATGCCGTCCATGCGGTTCATTTTAATATCGCACAGCACCAGGTCATAGTCGCCTTTTTGGATCCGTTCCAGGCCGTCCACGCCGTTATCTACATCATCGACAATATAATTTTCGTATTCTAGTATCTCGCGTAAAGTATTGCGGATAGCGCGTTCATCATCTATTATTAAGATTTTAGCCATGGGACGTAGTAGTGCTTAAGTTGCTAATATATGTATTGTATAGAAAACTAAACACTTTTGCCCTGTAATTGTTTTACAGTAATAGAAAATTTGATGGACGAAGCTGCCATGAACTATCAGCTATGAACCGCCACAAAAAACCCCTTCTGTTTACACAAAAGGGGTCTGTTTGCAGCTGCAAACCTGTAAGCCGGGTTCTGTACCGTCACCTAAAGGCAGACGGCTTCTATCATTGATCTGGGCCCGCTGTCACCAGCAGGTTCAAGCAACCTACCCATCCCGGCGACCGCCCGCGCGGTGGCGAACGATACGGAAACGAGCCGCTTCGCTTCCGGGACCTATTTGGTTTTTCAACTCCTGAGGTTTACCGCAATCCCGGTCGCCCGGGAAAGCCGTGAGCCCTTACCTCACGTTTTCACCCTTACCCTATCCGCCAAAAGGCGGATAGGGCGGTTTATTTTCTGTGGCACTTGCTGTCGCCGGCTGTCGGCGCCTTCCTGTTAGGAAGCAGGATGCTCTGTGTTGCCCGGACTTTCCTCCGTCCCGCGGGGCGGGACAGCGATAGAACGTTTTGCAAGGCAAAGATACACTTTTGATGTGCAAAGCGGTACACGGTCAACACCCCTCTTTCCGGGGTGTTCATTCGTGAACACCGTGAACGCTTTGAACGCTTTGAACGCTTTAAGTAAATGATGTTAACATTTTGATAATAAACCATCTATATTAATTTTTCAAACAATTACTTTAACTAAAAACGGCGCTGAGGCGTTCATTTGGTGAACACCCGTGAACACTAAAATGAACGTTTCCCTGGAAAAAGTTGACACTTTTGATTGCCCCGTCCTGGTATAGGTTTGCGTTTTCTTAAATTCAACTTATCCCCGCGTCATCAGTTTAATTCGACTCAATTCGTGAAACCAGCCTGCCTGCCGGCGGGTCCGTGTCAATTCAAACGCCTCGCGAAACATTCGCAAGACACACTGAAACGCTTTCAAAACGCCGGCGAAACGGATACAAACGGTATCAAAAATTTTTACACGGGGGCTCAAAAGCGTTCATTTTTGATCGTCAAATGAACGCTTTAGGCCGACCAAATAACCGGGCGGGACCAGCCACGAATATCTTTTGTTACCCAACCACGATCCGGTTGTTTAAAAGAAAACCGTTACATTAGCCTCATCCATTATAACAGCTTTCATGAAATATTTTTTGATGCCCGCTTTCATCATTTGTTCCTGGTTAACAGCCCTCTGCCAGCCTGCCCCGAAACCTTACGGCCCTTTGCCTACGGATCGGCAATTAAAATGGCAGGAGACGGAAATGTACTGCATTATCCATTTCGGGCCGGATACGTATACCAATAAAGAGTGGGGATATGGTGATGAAGACCCGCAAATATTTAACCCTACGCAATTCAGCGCCCTCCAAATCGTTGGCGCGGCAAAGGCGGGCGGCTTTAAAGGCATCGTCGTGGTCGCCAAACACCATGACGGTTTTTGCCTGTGGCCGACGAAAACGACGGAACATAACATCACCAAAAGTCCTTACAAAAATGGCAAAGGCGACCTATTGCAGGAATACCGCGACGCCTGTAACCAACTGGGCATGAAGATGGGCGTATACTGCTCGCCCTGGGATAGAAACAACCCATTGTATGGTAAAACCCAATATGTAACTGATGTTTACCGCAAACAACTGGAAGAACTGTACACCCACTACGGCCCGATATTTATCAGCTGGTTCGACGGCGCAAACGGCGGCGACGGTTATTATGGCGGGGCAAGGGAGGTGCGGAAGATCGACCGTTCCACCTATTACGGCTGGGACACTACCTGGGCCATCCCGCGTAAGCTGGCGCCCGGCGCGGTTTTGTTTGGTGATGTGGGCCCCGATGTACGCTGGGTAGGCAATGAGGAAGGCCATGCCGGCGAAACCTGCTGGGCCACCTATACGCCCCATGCCCCCGATGCCGGCAAACAACCCGGCAATGGTTATACCAAAGATTTTGAAGGCACCGAAGGCCAGCGCGATGGCCAATACTGGATGCCGGCCGAATGTGACGTGCCACTGCGACCAGGCTGGTTTTATCATGCCGACCAGGACGGCAAAGTGAAATCGCCGGACAGCCTGATGCGCCTGTATTATTGGAGTGTTGGCCACGGCGCATGTCTGGATTTGGGCTTGTCACCTGACAGGCGCGGGCTGCTGTTTGAGAATGATGTGAAATCGCTGAAAACCTTCGGCGAAATATTGAAGCAAACTTTTGCCGTAAACCTGGCAAAAGGCGCCACGCTGAAAGCAAGCAATGTACGCGGCGGTAACATAGCTAAATACGGGCCAAAAAAACTGCTTGATAACGACCGTTACAGCTATTGGGCAACGGATGATGTAGTAACCACGCCCAGCCTGGTAATCGACCTGCATCACCCAAAAACATTCGACGTGATCCGCCTGCGCGAAAACATCAAGCTGGGCCAGCGCATAGAAGAAGTTGCCGTAGATGCCTGGCAGGGCGGAAAATGGCAGCAAATTGCAATGGCCACCAGCATCGGCGGTAACCGGTTGATCCGGCTGTCGCAGGCAATTACAGCGCGCAAAGTTCGGTTAAGGGTAACCAAATCGCCGGTGTGTATTGCTTTGAGCGATTTTGGGTTATATAAGGAGGCAAAAATGTAGAGACGCAATATTTTGCGTCTCGGACCTGTGATATTAGAAAATACGGTTTAATGCGATCATTCCGTTCCAGACGCAAAATGTTGCGTCTCTACGAGTAACACGAAATAATGATGATGAAGAACAATTTTAAAATAGCCATTATGTTGGCTTTTATGGCTTGGTCCCTCAGCGCTTTCGCCCAGCGGGCCCCCTATGACACCACCAACAAACCCCAGCTGATCTCCAAACAATTCAGCTTTACCGAAGGAGCCTCGGTTGACAAAAAAGGCAACGTGTTTTTCACCGACCAGCCCAATAACAAAATTTGGGAGTATGACACCAGCGGCAATTTGTCGCTGTTTATGGATAGTACCGGCCGCTCCAACGGTATGTACTTCGACCATAAAGGCAACCTCGTGACCTGTGCTGACGAGCATGAACAGCTTTGGTCCATCAGCCCGGACAAAAAGGTAAAAATTTTGCTGAAGGACTACCAGGGCCATTTGCTGAACGGTCCCAACGATATCTGGATCGACAATGAAGGCGGCATTTACCTCACCGATCCTTATTACCAGCGCCCGTGGTGGACGCGCACCAAATCCGACCTTGATGGCGAGAAAGTTTATTACCTGCCGAAAGGAAAAGATCAGCCCTTTATTGTTGATGCCGACCTGAAGAAACCAAATGGTATCGTAGGCACTCCGGATGGCAAATATCTTTACGTGGCGGATATCGCCGACAATAAAACCTATAAATACGTCGTCAACAAAGACGGCACCTTAAGCGACCGCAAACTATTCACCGCGATGGGCTCAGACGGGATGACGCTGGATGTCGAAGGCAATGTCTATCTAACCGGCAGGGGCGTAACCATTTTTAATCCTGAAGGCAATAAGATCGGACATATTGATATACCGGAGCCATGGACGGCAAACCTTTGCTTTGGCGGTAAAAACAAAGACGTATTGTTTATCACGGCGTCGAAAGCCATTTATATTGTTAAGATGAATGTGAAGGGGGTGGAGTGATCAAGTCTTTACCAACGAAATAATAACCAGGTGAAGACTAACCGGGAAAAACTAATCAGCGACATTGCCGATCCATCACTCGAATGGGACCTCATCATCGTCGGCGGCGGCGCGACAGGCCTTGGAACTGCCCTGGACGCAGCTTCGCGTGGCTATAAAACCTTATTGCTTGAACAATCCGACTTTGCCAAAGGTACATCGAGCCGGAGCACCAAGCTGGTTCATGGCGGTGTACGGTACCTTGCCCAGGGTAATATCGGGCTGGTGCGGGAGGCTTTGCATGAGCGGGGGCTGCTGCTGAAGAATGCTGCCCACTTGGTAAAAAACGAAAGCTTTATCATCCCTGTTTACAGTTGGTGGAAAGCTGGTTTTTACACCATTGGGCTGGGCATTTATGACCTGCTGGCCGGTAAGCTCAGTTTTGGCAGATCGAAGTATCTGTCCAAAGAAGAAACGCTCGGGCGGCTGCCTGGCATCGATCCAAAAAAACTTTTCGGCGGGGTGTTGTATCACGATGGGCAGTTCGATGATGCACGCCTCGCTATCAACCTCGGGCAAACCGCTATTGAAAAAGGAGCCACCGTATTAAACTATTTTAAAGTTACCCGGCTGCTAAAAGAAGACGGTAAGCTGACCGGCGTAACCGCAATGGACACAGAAACCGGGAAAACTTATCAAATTAAAGGCAAAGCGGTTATCAATGCCACCGGCGTGTTTGTGGATGAACTGATGCAGATGGACGAGCCCCATAAAAAACCAATCGTAAGGCCCAGCCAGGGTATCCACCTGGTTGTCGACAGCTCATTTATGCCTGGAAACGATGCATTGATGATCCCTGAAACGGATGACGGCCGGGTGTTGTTTGCTGTCCCCTGGCATGGCAAGCTGCTGATCGGTACAACGGATACGCCATTGGACGAACACAGTCTTGAACCCAGGGCATTGGATAGTGAAGTTGACTTTGTGCTTCGCAATGCCGACAAATATCTAAGTAAAACGATCACCCGCGATGATGTACTCAGCGTATTTGCAGGCTTGCGTCCGCTTGCTGCCCCCACCGAAGAATCGGCATCAACAAAGGAAATATCGCGCAGCCATAAACTCATCGTTTCCCCCTCGGGCCTTATTACCATCACCGGTGGCAAATGGACAACCTACCGCAAAATGGCCGAAGACACTGTGGACGCAGCCATCCGGGTTGCAAATTTAACCCCGCAAAAATGCGTAACGGCCAGCCTGCCCGTACACGGCAGTACGCCTGATGCTGATCGCGCCGATCACCTTTACGTTTACGGCAGCGACCGTGAAGCGCTGTTAAATTTAATAACAGAAAACCCAGCCTGGTCGCAAAAACTGCATCCGGCATATGATTTTATGCAGGCAGAAGTTATATGGGCTGTTCGTAATGAAATGGCCCGCAGGGTTGAAGATGTGCTGGCACGGCGCATACGAGTGCTTTTCCTGGATGCAAAGGCAGCGATGGAAACGGCGCCAATGGTGGCAGGCATAATGGCGGAAGAGATGAAATACGATAAAGCCTGGAAGATGAGCCAGGTAGCTGCTTTTAACGAATTGGCAATGGGGTACCTATTGACGAAGAAATAATTTCGTAGTTGACAATTCGCTGCTAAACCGTAACTTAAGCCCACCAATTATTTTTTGGTCGATGGTCGATAGTCCATGGACCATAGCACATTTTGCTAATTCCCATAATGGAGTTACTATGGACTATGGTCCATGGTCTATGGACAAAACACCATGAACCATGAACTATGAACCAGCAATATATTTTAGCCCTAGACCAGGGTACCACCAGTTCCCGCGCTATCGTTTTCGACCATAAGGGCCGGATCAGGTCCGTAGCTCAAAAGGAATTTACGCAAATATTCCCGCAACCCGGCTGGGTAGAACATGACCCGAATGAAATATGGTCGTCGCAGGCCGGTGTTGCGGCCGAGGCGCTCGCCAAAATGAATATCAGCGCGCAGCACATCAAAGCCATGGGCATTACCAACCAGCGCGAAACAACGATTGTTTGGAACCGCGAAACCGGCGAGCCGGTTTATAATGCCATTGTTTGGCAGGACCAGCGCACCGCTGCTTATTGCAATCATCTGAAGAACGAAGGGCTTACGGAATTGATCCGCTCAAAAACCGGGTTGATCGTCGCCGCCTATTTTTCGGCGTCAAAGATCAACTGGATACTCAATTATGTGCCGGGCGTAAAGGAACTGGCGGCTGCCGGTAAACTGGCTTTCGGAACGGTTGACAGCTGGCTGGTATGGAAATTTACCGGCGGCAAGGTCCATGCAACGGACGTAACCAATGCCAGCCGAACCATGCTTTATAATATCCGCACGATGGAATGGGACGAGGAACTGTTGAGGATTTTCGACATCCCGCGCAGCGTGCTGCCTGAAGTGAAAGAGTCGAGCGAGATATACGGCGAGACGGCGGGCAACATATTTGCCGAAAAAATACCTATCGCAGGCATCGCAGGCGATCAGCAGGCAGCGCTGTTCGGCCAGATGTGTACCGATAAGGGCATGGTAAAAAACACATACGGCACAGGCTGTTTTATGCTGATGAACATCGGCGACCAATTCATCGAATCAAAAAATAACTTACTGACTACTATCGCCTGGAAGATCAACGGAAAAACACTGTATGCCTTTGAAGGCAGTATATTTATAGGCGGTGCGGTAGTACAGTGGCTGCGCGACGGGCTGGGCATTATCCGCTCATCTGCCGAAGTGGAGAAATTGGCGATGGAAGTTGAGGACACGGGTGGTGTATATTTTGTCCCGGCCTTTGCTGGTCTGGGTGCTCCTTACTGGGACCCTGATGCCCGGGGTGCCATCGTCGGCCTAACGCGGGGAACTACCGCGGCACATATCGCACGAGCCGCCATTGACAGTATCGCTTACCAAACCGTTGACGTATTAACCGCTATGGAAGCCGATGCCGGATTGCCGATAAAGGAATTGCGCGTTGATGGCGGTGCAACGGCCAATAACCTGCTGATGCAATTCCAGGCGGATGTGCTGGGCAGCAAAGTGATCAGGCCCGTGGTTACGGAAACCACTGCTCTGGGCGCCGCGTACCTGGCCGGCCTGGCCATTGGCTACTGGCAAAATGTGGAAGAAATACAAGGCCAATGGCAATCCGAGCGGGAATTTATACCCGCCGCTGATAAAGCCGAAGTGGAAAAAGATATGGCGGGGTGGAAGCGGGCGGTTGCCGCCGCACGGGCCTTTTAAATAAAGTCTAAAGCCTGAAGTCAAAAGTCTTTTGATTCTGACTTAGGACTTTCGACTCAAGACTTTCGACTTGACAAAGTGATCACAATTAAACTCAAACCATATGACTCCATTTACAGCCGAACTGATCGGCACCATGTTACTGATCCTTTTAGGCAACGGCGTTGTAGCCAATGTTTTATTAACGGATACCAAAGGCCATAACGGAGGCTGGATCGTAATTACCACCGCCTGGGCGCTGGGCGTATATGTCGGGGTAGTGGTTGCCGCGCCCTATAGCGGTGCACACTTAAATCCTGCCGTTACCATCGGGCTGGCCATAGCCGGTAAATTTGCCTGGAGTAAAGTGTTGTCCTATATCGCGGCCCAAATGATTGGCGCATCTCTCGGCGGGTTCCTGGTTTGGCTGATGTATTTTGACCATTTTAAGCGAAGCAATAAGCCAGACATTATTTTGGCTGTTTTCGCAACCGGCCCGGCTATTCGTAATTATATCTCGAATGTTGTGAGTGAATTGGTGGGATCGTTCGTGCTGGTGTTTACCGTGTTTTATATTGCCGGTGCACAGATCACTCCAACCAAAACACCCATTGGCCTTGGCTCGGTAGGGGCGCTGCCTGTTGCGTTGTTGGTTTGGGCGATTGGCCTTTCCTTAGGCGGAACAACCGGTTACGCCATAAACCCGGCCCGCGACCTGGGGCCGCGCATCGTACATTTCCTGCTCCCAATAAAAAACAAAGGCACCAGCGATTGGGGCTACGCCCTGGTACCCATTGTAGGTCCGATACTTGGCGCAGCGCTCGCAGCGTTTCTGTACCTGCAAATACATATTTAGCAAACAGGCTGGCCTGTTAACAGCTGGAAATGAAATTTTGTAGCGCTACACGTGCTACACCCTGCTACAAAACGCTACAAGGTTGATTATTAATTATTTAACTACTGACAAGATTTTGGCACTGCCAAAATCTTGTCACCACTTTTTCTGTTTTGTGCATGTTTTTAGCTTTATCCGGGAGTTGTGAATAACCTAACCTTTTTTCCACAAAATAACGGGAGACGGCTTAAGCGATTAACTTTACGCTTTGCTTGTAGTTGATTAAGTTGACTAAGTTGATTAAGTTAGATTGAGTTTTTTGCGAATGTGCATTAAGTTTAACCTAATCAACTCAATCCAACTCAATCAACTTAATCAACCGCACAACATGTCCAAAGAAACGCCCTTAATGCAGCAATACAACCAGGTAAAAGCAAAATACCCGGGCGCGCTGCTGCTTTTTCGCGTGGGCGATTTTTATGAGACCTTCGGAGAAGACGCCATAAAAGCCGCTGGTATTCTGGGCATTGTGCTCACCCGCCGTGCTAATGGCGCGGCAACCCATATCGAGCTGGCTGGCTTTCCGCATCACTCATTAGATACCTACCTGCCAAAGCTGGTGAGGGCCGGGCAGCGCGTGGCCATCTGCGACCAGTTGGAGGACCCGAAAGCGACCAAAACCATCGTAAAGCGCGGCGTTACCGAGCTGGTTACCCCCGGCGTGGCCACAAACGACAATATCCTTCACCAAAAAAATAACAACTACCTGGCTTCGCTTTATTTCGAGAAGAACAGCATCGGTATCGCGTTGATCGACATCAGCACCGGCGAGTTCTTAACGGCGCAGGGTACGGGCAGCTATATCGACAAACTGCTGCAAAGCTTTTCGCCAAGCGAAGTGATCTACCCCAAAAGCCGCAGGCATGATTTTGTGGAACTATTTGGCGACCGCTTTTATACCTATACGCTTGACGAATGGCCCTATAGCGGCGACTATGCCAATGAGGTGCTATTAAAGCATTTTGATGTAAAATCGTTAAAAGGTTTCGGTATAGACAGGCTGAACCTGGGGATTGTGGCCGCAGGAGTGGCGTTGCATTATCTTAATGAAACCGAGCATCGCAACCTGCAGCATATTTCAGCGATCGGCAGGATCGAGGAAGATAGATATCTATGGCTCGACCGTTATAGCGTTCGTAACCTGGAATTAGTGGGGTCGGCTAATGAAAATGCGCATACGCTGGTTGAAGTGCTCGATCAAACCTGCTCACCGATGGGCGCACGCTTGCTGCGCAGGTGGATCGTGTTGCCGCTGAAGGAGATAAAACCAATTAACGACCGTCTGAATGTAGTTGAGTTCCTGATCGAACACGAAGAACTGCGCGAAGAACTGAAGCAAAATATCAGGCTCATTGGCGATTTGGAACGCCTTATATCGAAAGTCGGTTTGCAAAGGGCAAACCCCCGCGAAGTTTCACAGCTAAAAAAAGCGCTCAACGCCATCAACACGATTAAGAAGATTGGCGAAACCTCCGCAAACGCGCCGTTACAAGCCATCGCAGAGCAGCTAAACCCGTGTGCACTCATCTGTGAAAAAATTGAAAAGGAATTGAGCGCCGAACCGCCGGTGATGCTGGTAAAAGGTGGTGTGATCAGCGAAGGCGTAAGCGAAGAGCTCGACCGCCTGCGCAAGATCGCATTTGGCGGTAAGGGCTACCTGCTCGAGATACAAAAACGTGAAGCCGAAACTACCGGGATACCGTCCTTAAAAGTATCCTTCAATAACGTTTTCGGTTATTATCTCGAAGTAACGCATAGCCACCGGGATAAAGTACCGTCCGAGTGGATACGCAAACAAACGCTGGTAAATGCCGAACGCTACATTACGCCAGAATTGAAGGAATATGAAGAACAGATTTTAGGCGCGGAAGAAAAGATATTCGCCCTCGAAACGACTTTGTTTAACGACCTGGTTTATGCGCTTGCCGAATATATTAAGCCAATACAGCTGAATGCCCAATTGGTGGCCCGGCTGGATGTGCTGCTCAATTTTGCCACCATCGCCATAAAAAACTATTATGTAAAGCCGCAGATCAACGATAGCATGGTGATCGACATTAAAGGCGGCCGGCACCCTGTGATCGAAAAAACGCTGCCGCTGGGCGAGGAGTATATTACCAACGATGTTTATCTTGATTCGGAAACCCAGCAGATCATCATCATCACCGGGCCGAATATGGCCGGTAAGTCGGCTTTGCTGCGGCAAACCGGCCTGATCGTCCTGATGGCGCAGATGGGCTGTTTTGTACCGGCGAAAACGGCATTGATAGGATTGGTTGACAAGATATTTACCAGGGTGGGGGCCTCGGACAATCTGTCTTCCGGTGAATCTACCTTTATGGTGGAAATGAACGAAACGGCGAGCATTCTCAACAATCTTTCCGACAGAAGCCTTATTTTGCTGGATGAAATCGGCCGCGGGACCTCTACCTATGATGGCATTTCCATAGCCTGGTCCATCGCCGAGTTTTTGCATAACCAGCCGCAGGCCAGGGCCAAAACACTTTTTGCCACCCACTACCATGAATTAAACGAGCTAAGCAATAGCTTTAACAGGATAAAAAATTACAACGTTTCGGTAAAGGAAGTGGGCCACCAGATCATCTTCCTGCGCAAGCTGGTTCCCGGCGGCAGCGAGCATAGCTTCGGTATCCATGTAGCTAAACTGGCGGGGATGCCTCAAAAAGTGCTCAGCCGCGCCAACGAGATATTAAAAAAGCTGGAAGCGGAGCGGACGGGAGGGGAGCATATCAAGGAAAGCATCCGCAAAGTGCAAAAACAGGCCGTGCAGATGCAAATGTTCTCTATTGATGACCCTGTTTTGGTTAAAATACGCGATACCCTGAATAACCTCGACGTAAATACGCTAACGCCGGTTGAAGCCCTGATGAAACTGGATGAGATACAGCGGGTGATTAAGGGCTGATCATTTTTTTATGATATCCACCTTGCCTGAAAATGGCGCTTTCCTCCTGATATCTACCCGTATTTCGAAATGATCATCGCCAAATTGGTAATAGGTGTCCTCGCGCGATGGGTCTTTAAAAATCAAATGCTGCTGCTTTTGAATTTGCTTAAGAATTACGTGGACAAATGACGTGTCTGCGCTCCAATACGAACAAGAGGTGCCATGTATCGGCGAGATATTAAATATAACACGCTCGCTTGAATCCGTCTCCTTATTCTTAAAGCACTGTTCTATTTGCTTTTCGTCGCTCAAGAAAATGAAGTTTTTTGATGTTAAAAAAGGTTTAGAGGTCTGCTGTTGACAGAGGTATAAAAGATCTTTAAATGTTAAACTTTGCGAATTTGCCTTAACACCAAAAGCTATAAACGTGATAAATAAAAAGGTTTTTTTCATACACGCTAAAATAGTAATTTTTAACATGCCTCAATCATTTCCATCCACTTAAAAAAAACCGTTCGGGGCGCCCTTATTTTTGTATTAGTTGCTTGGGCATTAGGAAGAACCATGAGGCACACAGACCAATAATCAAAACTAATTTGAAACTTGTTTTGAAATATTCCGTACAGAATGACTAAGCCCCTAGAATGTTAACATGTTAAAATATATCCCCATAAATAAATTTCGATAGCGGTTATTTTTACAGCAATGAAAAAAATTTACCGCCTGTTCAGCGTTTTATTCGTTTTGATGGTAGCGTTGTCTTCCTGCCATACGCGCCGGGCTGCTATGCGCGGGGAGGCCGGCGAGCTGGTAAAACCACAACAAAGCGTTGCTGAAAAATATGCCGATATTTTGGGGGTAGACAAAAGTGATATCCAAAACGGGCGCCTTTACGAATTTGTGGACGACTGGATGGGCACTCCGTACCACTTTGGCGGCCAGGATAAGGACGGCATCGATTGCTCGGGTTTGGCTCAGTTGCTGGAGCAGCAAGTTTATAATGTAAACATACCGCGCTCAACCAGCCAGCAGATCAACGTTATTAAGCGTAAATACGAGGAGGAGTTAGCAGAAGGCGACCTGTTGTTTTTTGATTACGACGGAAAGAAATTCAGCCACGTAGGGGTTTACCTTCAAAACGGATACTACGTACATGCCAGCTCAAGCAAAGGCGTAACCATCACCAAATTGCACGATCCATATACCTACAAATATTTTTCGCGTTGCGGCTCGATAATCGCCGACACCACCAATCCTGAACCGAGCCGGTAAGCGCCGAAAAAATCGCCAAAGTTCAGTATCTTTGCACTGTGGCTAAGGAAAAAGACAAATACGATTTCTGGACGAAATACAAGAAGTTTGCCGGTAACGAGATATTGCTCTACATCATCATGATCGTCGGCATCATCCTTGGCATTATTATTTTCAGCAAACACTAAGTTTAGTTTCTGATCAAACTTACCGTATAATCGTCTGCGTCGGCGACATCCTGGTAGAAGTCGATCATATCGTCGTAAGTTTCCTTGCTGTAAGTGCCTTCAATAAGCTGAAATTTCCGTTTATAAGTTAACTGGCTGCCCTTAAGCTCCATAGTTGCGGTATACCGGGCAAAGGGTTTGTCGATAGAAATGTTCAGCGGCTGCTTTTCCAGGTGATACCCCGGGGGTATGGTATAGGTTATTTCATCCAGGTCGGTAAAGCCATTGTTGATATAAACGTTATTTTGGCGGTTCATCACCCTCGGCAGCGTTTCTTTAAACCTGTTTATCGTATTGACAGAAAAAAAATATTTACCGTTAGCTGTTGATGCATAGTCTTGTGCACTTAGTTTAATATTCTCGGTGGTAACCGGGTCAAAACTTTTCTCCTGCTTTAATTCGTAATGGCCGACGACCATATTATTGATAGGGTAAATTTTCTGCAATAATTTATCCCGCTCTTTAGCAGATTGGTCGAGCAACTCGTCGCGATAATCATAATAGGTGCCTTTTAACGTGGTCGTCATATTTCCCGAAAGCGCTCCGTTTGTATCGATGGTAAAATCGGCCTTCCTGCTCTTTATCGTGGCGTCAACGCCGTACACAGGCGTGTGCAGCAGTTTGCCGCCGTCAGGTGTACAGGCCAATACCGTGCGGTCATCGGTAAAATCGCCCAAATAGCCAAATGGGATGGTCTGGCTGGTGCAGTCGGCCCAGGTGGTGTCATTTTTAAACGGCAGGCACAAAATGATATGGTTGCCTTGCTCCATGCTGGCAAAATCGCTTTGCATGCTTACTTTGTAACGGCGTCCCGCTTCAACGATACAATACCATGAATCGATATTTACCGCTTTTAACAATGCCTGCGTATAGTTGACCAGGGCTTTGCAATCGCCGTAATTTTGCTGGTCGACATCCGACGCCAAAAAGGGTTGAAAACCGCCCAGGCCGACCTGCACACTTATGTAGTGTGTTTTATGCTGCACGTACTCGTATATTTTTTTTGCTTTTAGTTTCGGATCACTGAGATCTTTCGTCAATTCTTTCATACGGTCGATGGTCTCCTTCGGAAGCTGCTGCCTGTCGGCTACTAATTTATCATATATCCATTTGCCTAAAGTGGGCCAATTGGTAAATGAACCTTCTATCCCATAATAAACAAATTTTTCGGGCACAAGCTGTACAAGCGGAATAACATTCCGGTAATACGGGCTTAGCGCTTCACTTTTGATCGCTTCAAGGTTACTTAGTTGCCACGAATAGATTTTTCCCTTATCCCCGTTTGCCGATATAGCTGCCTTGACGGGTAGGTTCGATTCTTTGTATCGGATATTAAAATCGGGCCTGCAATTGAAAACGAAACTGCTTTTTTCGACTGACTCATCAAAATTGTCAATAGGGCTCCATTGATCAAACGTCAGCGTTTGTTTTGACCTGATTTCGTATTCATAGGCGATGGTATAAGGATACTCCGTAACTGCAGGCAGGTAATGTTTTACCCGCTGGCTCTCAAAAAGCGAAAACCCGTCGCCCACGCTTACGTCAGAGAAATCGCTCTCACTGAATTTGGCAATCTGCTTCCCAAATTCATTGTAAACTACTCCTTTTATGCTCCTGATCACATCACTTTTGTCGTAATAGATGGCCATGTGCGCGTTATCGTCGCCCCTGGTATTCAAAACAGTGACTACTTTTTTAACATGCTCCACAGTATTGTTAAGATCCCTGACTTCAATGCTGGTTTCCTGGTCACGCACTACCGAATTTGCGTGTGTAAGCAAGTCTTTCGGAATCAGGCTTACGTCAAAATTCTGCTGGGCTTGAGCGTAGTTAAACAGCCCCGCGGCCAGCGCGGCGATGACCAAAACTTGTTTCATTATTTCTTTTTAAATATCATTTCCGCCTTTTCCGACAGGATGATCTTGTTATAAAAATCCTTCAGATAAGGATATTCCGCAGGCTCAAAAACCGGCTTGTACAGTTGGATAACATGCGAGAAAGTGAATGAGTTGTCGTCTGCATGGAAATCAGTCAAAAATCTGCCGCCGCCGTTCGGCAAGCCGGCGACGATATTTTGCGGCGGCGAGTCGACCGTATAACCCGCCGGCAAGTGGACATTCAGAATGGTGCGATAATCGTCAAGCACGCCCATATCAACGGGGTAGGTACGTTCGGCAAGTTTGAATGGGTTAGTGGTGATCTTGCTCATAAAAAACGGGTTAAAAGAATAATTCCCGGAGCCTGTTTTGTCGCTTGCATTGATCTCCACCTGGTAGGTCTCTACAAGCGGTTTGTCCAGGCTGTCAAGATTGCTGATCTCTGCTTTCAATATTTTTATTTTAGGGAATTTTGAGCCAAAATCAGCAATATATTCGTCCTGAGCAGTGAATTTTTTGATCGCTTCACGTGTTTCGTAGGCTTCATACCCGACGGAGTAATAAATAACCGTGCCTTTTAATTTACCGTCTTCAGTCAGTGTAAGCTCCATCGTACTGGTGCTCATACGTTTTTGGGTTGGGTTAATGTCAACCCAGTAGGACGGTTTATCCATGCTAAAAGCCCTTCCTTTGCCGTTAAGGCAATGAAATGGAAGCATGCCAAAAGGCAGCGTGCGGTCGCTGGCATCCAGGAAATAGCTTTTATCGCCGATGTTTGCTTTGGCGATTAAATAGTTAAACTGGTTTATTGCGGGGTACAGATCACTTACAAAGCCATTATCCCGGGTCGAAACCAGTAATGCTTCAGTGTTGATTCCGGCGCTTTTCAGCGCATCTATCAAAGCCAAATTGATGTCAGCAATACTGCCACTATGCGATTCGTATGCTTTCTTTACGCCGTCATAGCTGTATATGCCGATGTAGTTGTTCCACTTGAAGGATTGCTGAATATAGGCATAAACGGCTTTTGCTTTTTCAAGGTCGTCATTTTTGCCGGCAATTACCGGTACTATCCTGTCCTTAAAAACATCTTGTTTTTTAAGTTGGGAGCCGAATGAGTATTCCGTTTTTAAGTTGTAATCTATATCCTTCCATTCTTTTGTGCCCTTTATTTTCGATCCGTTGTAAGGGTTTGTAAACTCGACCAGGTCGAAGCTGATGGAAGAAAGATAGTTTTTTTCGGAGGTCATATACTCTTCGTCAACAAATGCGGGTACATCGCTCATTCCGTATTTTATATCGGAGCAATCACTGCTTGACCCGCTTGCCGAAAAACACCCGTGTGCTACGTCCGCCGTCGTTTCGGTAAGTTTTAAATAGCCGTGCAAGGTTGCATTATAGGTAAAATGGCCTGGAATAAGCGCTTCATACTGCGAGTAAACTTTGGGGATGTCGCGCTGAAATTCCCAGGGCTGAAAATGGTCAAGACAAAGGCCGATCGGGCGAACAAGCGTATATTTATACTCGATGATGCAGCCCGGCGTTAGCGCCGGCATCGTAAATTTTAGCGTGCTCTTTTCTTTATAGTTACGGGTTTTATAAACTTTTGAAGGATCGAAATCGGTTTTGCCGATCGCCCCGGTTCCGTCAACAAAATAAGTAGTACCGGTTATTTTTTCTACCTCGTCCTGCTGGGAGTTATCAGAGAAATTTCTTATTTCGATCTCTTTTGTCGCATCGTCAAATCCCTTGTTGTCAAAAATTTTAATTTTCACGTGGTATTCAAACCGTAATTTTATCTCATCATCATTGGCAACCGCAATTTGCGATCTACCATATTCGCGCAGCACCACCGCATGAGCCGACGTGTCTTTTACGTATTTGGTCATTTTCAGGTCTTCCGTCGAGATTTGTCCGTAAGGGAAATCCTGTGCATAACCGATGTGTAAAAGCAAGATAATTACCGCAAAAGTGAGTAAGGTTTTTTTTGTCATTTTAATCAATGTTAACCGCGTGTCTAAAAATAGGTTTTCCCTAAATATATTTATAGAGAATTAAAAATTTTTAGTACAAATTCTTTTTATGACCTTTGCGCGCACTTGTTGTCTGCACAAAAAAGATGAAGTTAAATTTAAAACGGCCGCTGGCTTTTTTTGACCTCGAAGCTACGGGTACGAATATTGGTACCGACCGTATTGTTGAAATATCTATCATTAAGCTTCATCCGCCAAATGGGAGCCAGGAAGAAGTGCGCACCTGGCGCATCAACCCGGGTATGCCCATTCCGTTGGAGTCGTCGCTGGTGCATGGCATTTATGATGAAGATGTTAAAAAGGAGCCTTTTTTTAAGGAAGTGGCGACATTGGTATCGCGCTTTATCGGCAATAGCGATTTGGCCGGCTATAACTCAAATAAGTTTGACATCCCGATGCTGATGGAAGAGTTTTTGCGCGCCGGGGTGCCGTTCGATATAGAAAACAGGAATTTTGTTGACGTGCAAAATATTTTCCACCAGATGGAGCAGCGCACGTTGAGGGCCGCTTATAAGTTTTATTGCGAAAAGGAAATTGTCAACGCGCATTCGGCCGAGGCCGATACACGTGCAACGATGGAGGTTTTGCTGGCCCAACTGGCAAAATATGAAAAAACGCCATGGGAAGATAAGAAAGGCAACGTGATGTACCCGGTTGTGAACGATGTTGAAGCGCTGCACCAGTTCACCAACCTGAACCGTCCGGTCGACTTTGCAGGCCGCATGGTGTTTAACGAAGAAGGGCACGAGGTGTTTAATTTTGGCAAGCACAAAGGCAAGGCTGTTGAAGAAGTATTTAGGATAGAACCCAGCTATTATTCATGGATGATGCAGGGGGACTTTCCGTTGTATACTAAACGCAAGCTGGAAGAAATCTACAACCGCTGGAGCGCCAAAAAAGCTGCTGAACGGGCGGTAAAGCCGGTGCCGCCGCGGCCCATCGAGCAAGCCGCCCCCCAAAAACCTGTGCCGCCAAAGCCGGTTGAGCAAAAGGAAAAAGTGCAACCTGTTGCCACTGAACCCCAAAAAAACGAACAGCAAAGCAAACCCCATCAGCCCAAACACGCGCATAACAATAGCAGCGGTAATAAGGATTTCGTTCGCAAACCTTTTAAAAAGCGGGATGAAGAACCTGCGAAACCGGTGAATGAAGATATGCTGAAAATGCTTGCCGAGAAATTTAAAAAAGGCTGAGCAACGAAGACAGACTTACGGCAACGTTACTCCTGTTTTTTTAGAAAAGCAATGTTTCTTTTCAGCCCTGTAAACTTAGCACGCTTAACTGCGGAGTTTTGAAACACTTTATTAAAGATTTCATCCGTAATTTCCTGCCAGTCACTTGCTTTCATATCCAGCAGACCCGGATGCGGGTTAAAGGCGGGCTCGTGATGGATCACCGAAAACTTGTTCCAGGGACAAACATCCTGGCAAACATCGCAGCCGAACATCCAGTTGTCCATTTTTCCGTTGAACTCCTGTGGTATTTCATTTTTCAGCTCGATGGTGAGGTAGGAAATGCACCGGCTGCCATCCACGATATACGGCGCGACTATCGCCTGGGTGGGGCAGGCGTCGATACAGCTGGTGCAGGTGCCGCAATGATCCGCAGCGGGCTTAATGTCATATTCAAGCTCCAGGTCGACGATCAGCTCGGCTAAAAAAAAGAATGAACCCGCTTTTTTATTGATCAGGTTGGTGTTTTTGCCGATCCACCCCAAACCGGCCCTTTTTGCCCAGGCCTTATCCAAAACCGGCGCCGAATCGACAAACGCCCGCCCATGTACCTCGCCGATATTTTGGGAAATGGAGTTCATCAATTCCTTTAGTTTATCTTTTATGACGAAATGATAATCAGTGCCATAGGCGTATTTAGATATCTTGGGACCTGAAGTATCTGCCTGATGATCCTCTGTGAAATAGTTCAACGCCAGCGAGATCACGGATTTTGCCCCATCGACCAGCAGGCGGGGATCAAGGCGCTTATCAAAATGGTTCTCCATGTAACGCATCTCGCCTTGCATGCCCTGTTTCAGCCAGGCTTCCAGGCGGGGCGCTTCTTCCACCAGGAAAGTCGCTTCGGATATGCCGCAAAACATAAATCCCAGCCTTTTTGCTTCATTTTTTATAAACTGGCTATATTTTGCAGCGCTTTTCGGCATATGTACGGTGCTATTTTTGGTCGAAAAACCCCACCTGGCGTAAAAAGGCAACCTGGTCGAAATAGTCAGATTCCCTGACGATTTTGCCACCCTTAACAGAAAACACAGCACAATAATTGAGTGTATAGATTTTATTTTTCATATAGGCCGGTGTATTGCCTTCGGGATTTGATAAGGTACCAGTGACTGTATACTCAACCACAATTTCGTCCCCTGCATTGATGATGTGGTTGATTTTATAAGACAGATCGGGCGTCGAGGCGTAATAGCGGGTATAAACTTCGGTAACCCCGGTGGGGCCCGTTTTGGCGCCATCCCAATTGGGCGAATACACTTTGGCGCTGTCGGCGTAACCCGATGCAATTCCTTTTACATCGTGTTTTGCCAGCCCATCAAAGTGAGCGTTAATAACGGACAGAGGCTGACTATATGCTTTCGGGAGGATAGACAGAAAAAGAACTGTGCCCAATAAAAATATCTTTGTTTTCATAGCGGTTATGTGATATTAATCAAAGCTAAGAAAAAGCGATGGTCAATTATGATAAACATAAAAGGCCCGGGATATTTTGAGGGCACTGAAAAAGTCCCTCATAAGTAAGGGGGCAAAAAAAGGAGTGGAAAGCTTAGGTTTTCTGCTCCTTTTTCGTTATCTTAAAGTCGAATTAGAACTGCTTTAAGATGTTAGCTCAACAGCAAAAAATTCAATTC
>DASRTD010000191.1:0-26173 GCA_035656115.1 Mucilaginibacter sp. | reverse complement strand
GAATTGAATTTTTTGCTGTTGAGCTAACATCTTAAAGCAGTTCTAATTCGACTTTAAGATAACGAAAAAGGAGCAGAAAACCTAAGCTTTCCACTCCTTTTTTTGCCCCCTTACTTATGAGGGACTTTTTCAGTGCCCTCATCTTGTGGGGCAGCCTTTTTTTATAATATCAATTCTATTATCAACAGTGAGCGGGAACTTGTGTATTTGCTTTTTTACTTTCAATTATTTAGGGCAGAATAACATGAAATCCCGCACTTAATGATATCCCGCTGTTTCCGCTGGTAATGCTCGATGTAGTTGAGCCGCTATTGTTTGAATAGCTCTGGTGCAGGTACGAATACCCTAAACCAAAGTTGAGCCCGACGTTTTTTAGTATATAGTGCGATATACCCACTGAGCCGCCTGCAGAATAAACAAAGAGTCCGCTGATGTTGCTGTTTGTTGCAACTGCACTCGCATCGGTTATCGAGCCAGAGCCGCTCCCCGCGCCTACCGTTCCGTTGGCCTGCAGGTAAAACATGGTTTTCGAAGGCTTGTCAGCAAAAAAATAATACCTCACAAACGGGCCTATATCAAAATGTGTGATATTCCTGGTGCTGCTGCTGCTAAGCACAGCACCTCCGCTATTATCGGTTTCATTGTCTTTATCATAGGTATAATTTACCGAAAGATCTCCGCCAAAAACTAAATGGTCAGACAGAAATATCCCAATGGCCGGCGCTACGCCTATGGTATATTCCTTCGTATCCGACGTTATGATATTTCCATTCGTATTGGTGCTCATGTTGATAGAATTGTAACTTGTGGAACCAATATCAGTTCCAACAAACAGGTTTCCCTTTGAGCCCTGGGCTTTCAAAATGGTGGTTGCAGCAATGCAGAACATGCCGGCTAAAATAATTTTTTTCATAGATTTTTGAGTTAGTAATAGTATGTGAACCATTTATTTAACTAAAAGTTTTTAATTTTTCATAAATGCGGGTGTTTGTTAAGTGGCCTTCAATTTTCAAGAGCTTCTATTTATTTGTCTTTAAACCCGCTGGCCAACTATACATGCCTTTTTCTATTTTTGCAGCAATGTTAAATAACAAGCCTATCGGGATATTCGATTCCGGCTACGGGGGCCTAACCGTATTCCGTTCCATTTTTCAGCAGCTGCCGCAATATGATTATATCTATTTAGGCGATACCGCCCGTGCGCCCTATGGCAACCGCACTTTTCAAACCATTCATCAATATACCTGGGAATGCGTGCAATGGCTTTTTAAACAGGGATGTCCGCTCGTCATACTGGCTTGCAATACCGCCTCGGCAAAAGCATTGCGCACCATCCAGCAAAAAGATCTGCTAAATGAAGACCCGGCCAAACGGGTATTGGGCGTTATCCGGCCAACGGCAGAAGTGATCGGAAATTATACTAAGACTGATGAGATCGGCGTATTAGGCACAAAGGGAACGGTGCAATCAGGTTCGTACCAGATCGAGATCGGGCATTTTTTCCCGGAGGTAAAAGTTTACCAGCAGGCCTGCCCGCTTTGGGTGCCGATTATTGAAAATGGTGAATACGATCAGCCCGGCGCCGATTATTTCGTCAAAAAATACCTCGGCCAGGTTTTGGCCCAATCGCCGGGCATCGATACGCTTTTGCTGGCCTGTACCCATTACCCCCTGCTGCAAAAAAAGATAACTGAGTTTTTGCCTGACGGAATAAAGGTTGTTCCGCAGGGCGACATCGTTGCTCATAGCCTGGTTGATTATTTAAAACGTCATCCCGAAATGGACAACATGGTCTCTAAAAACAGTACGCAAAAGTTTTTTACAACATCAGACGATACTGTCGATTTTGATCACTACGCTGAGATATTTTTTTCAGCGCCGGTAACATCGCAGTATGCTAACCCTGTCTAAGTCTCGATAACCCCCTCTAAATCTTCTTCTTTCGGACTTTCCGTCTTTCTCACTTCCGCCTTCCGCATTCAACTTACACCACCCATTCCTTCCGCATCTCGCGGCTCAATAGTCTGTTGGCCTCATCGTCGTCAAATTTTTCCCGGTGCGGGTTCCATTTGAGCGGGCGCTTTAGTTCATAGGCAATGTTCCCCATGTTGCACACAGTGGCGGTGCGGTGGCCGATTTCCACGTCCGCTACCGGTTTGGCGCGGTTGCGCATAGCCTGTAAAAAGTCTTTATAATGATCCTCGCTGTGGTAAACATGTTTCTCATTAGGTCCGATCACCTGCTCCTTTAAGGATTCGGGTGAAGTTTCCAGTTTCCCGCGCATTACATGCACCGTCCCCTTCGAGCCGACAAAAGTGACGCCCTGGTTGCCTTCTGGTTCATGGGTCATCGTGATGCCGTTGTCGTATTGGTAAGTTAAAAACCGGTGATCTTTATCCGGCGGGGTAACGCTGACAGGGCCGCTGCCGTCCATATCCAGCCCCCATTGGGCAATATCAAACATATGCGCGCCCCAATCGGTCATGCCGCCGCCGCCAAACTCTTTGTAGTCGCGCCATTTTGCCCAAAAGTCATCGGTAAGGCTCGGCGCCAGGAAATGGTGATAATTTTGCGGCGCATTCGGCCCCAGCCAAAAATCCCAGTTTAGTGTGTCAACCATGGGCTCGGCCGGCAAATTATAAGGCACAGGGGGCGGGCCCACATTTACCTTTACGGTTTGAATATCGCCGATATAGCCGTTCCGCACCAACTCCACTGCCTGCCTGAACTCCGGCCAGGAGCGCTGCATGCTGCCGGTCTGAAAAACCCTTTTGTGCTTCCGGCTCTCCTTTACCATGGCCCGCCCTTCAGCGATGGTGAGTGACAGCGGCTTCTCGCAATAAATATCCTTCCCTGCACGTGCAGCCAATATCGCGCATACCGAATGCCAGTGATCAGGGACGGCGATCACCACGGCATCAATATCCTGCCGGTTCAGCAAGTCCCGAAAATCTGCAAAAGTGGTCATCCCGGCATACTGGCTTTGCCCTGCCTGCGCAGCGTAAAATTGGTTCACTTCGGCAGCAAATTGCTTTACTTTAGCGCCGTAAACATCGGCCGCCGCTAAAATCTTAGCTTCACCTGTATCAAGAAAGGCTTTTTTCAGCCCAAAAGCCTGTTTGCCGGTTCCGATGTGCCCCAAAGCGATCATATCGCTGGGAGCAATATAACCTTTGCCGCCCAACACAAACCTTGGCACGATCATAAAAGCCGACAGTACTGCCGATTTTTCGATAAACTTGCGCCGGTTTATGGCATTACCCCCTGTAGTTTCAATATCCATATTAATTCAATACGTTTAAATGGTTTGCGGTATAGGTTCGATAAATATAACGTAAAACGCCACCAATTAACAGGTAACAAATTGGTTATTTTTTTATTGGGATTTCACCGATTATTTTTTGATTGCACTGATTTGTTCCTGATTGCACTGATTGTTTTATGATTACACCGATTGGATGAGCACCTTGAGTAAGGTCCGGAGGCTATTACGAAATATTGCCGCAAACTGACAACGCGACCAACTCACAATGCAGCTTTTTATCAGTGAAATCACAAAAAAATATTACCTTAACCTCAACATGAAGAAACCAATTATCCTGCTATCCCTGTTTTTAGGCCTGTTCGCGGCGGTCGCAGATGCCCAGCAAAACGAAATGCTCATCTACCACCCCATCCAAACCGATAAAGCAGGCGGCATTATTCCCTGGTACAACCCTAACCCGGCGATCGCGTTTGACCACGACCTCCACATCATCTGGAATTTTTGGATAAATATGCGCCGCGACCCGAACGGCCTGCCTTATTATATGGACCACCAGGTGTTTAACCCGCATATGGACGACCCGCGCGGCATCGGCGGCGACCAGTTTATGATGGCCATGTCGTCCTGGCGGCTGTATTATGCTTATACAGGTGATGAGAATGTGAAAAACAATCTCTATTTCCTGGCAGAATACTATTTGACCCATGGCATGTCGCCTTCAACCTGCAAATGGCCGGATATTCCGTTCCCTTACAATACCCTCATCTATTCGGGCGTTTATGACGGCGATATGCGCAGCGGCCGGGGCGTGGCACAGCCGGATAAAGCGGGGTCCTTCGGTCTCGAGCTGGTACATGCCTATAAAATCAAATATGACCCGCTGTTCCTGTACGCCGCCATCAAGATTGCTAATACGCTTGCTGATAATGTGAAAACGGGTGACGCAAACCATTCGCCGCTGCCTTTTAAAGTAAATGTATTCACCGGCAAAACCGCTTTATTGCAGGACGACGGTATCGTTAAATCAAAAGATACCGGCTGCTATACCAGCAACCTCACCGGCACACTGCAGTTGTTTGATGATTTGATTGCGTTAAAACAAGGGAATGTAGCCGCCTATAAAGCCGGGGCTGATAAAATCCTCACCTGGCTAAAGCAATACCCCATCCAAAACCAAAAATGGGGGCCGTTTTTTGAAGACGTGGGCGAATGGAGCCAAACCCAGATCAACGCCATGACCTGCGCCCGCTACATGATGGAGCATCCGCAATATTTCCCCGAATGGAAAACGGATGTAAAAAATATCATCAACTGGGTGCATACCAACTTTAACAATGATAAATGGAAAAAATATTGTGTCATCGTCACCAATGAGCAATCGATTTACCCGGTGCCAGGCGAAAGCCATACCGCCAGGCAAGGCGCCGACGAACTGCTATACACCTCGCTGACCGGCGATACGTCAAATTACACCAATGCAATGCGCGAGCTTACCTGGGCTACCTATTCAGTGGATTTCGATGGCAAAAACTGTTTCCCTTTTGATGAACCCTGGCTAACCGACGGCTATGGCGATTATGTGAGGCACTACCTGCGCGCCATGGCCACGTACCCCTTCCTCGCCCCAGTGGAAGATCATATTCTGTCCACCACCTCCGTCATCCAGCAGGCTGACTACAAGGGCCATTTCCACAAGTATTATAGTGTTGATTTTACCCAGATCGACTCAAACAAAGTACGCCTGTATTACCGCACTTTTGATACTACTGGCGCGGAAGAAATAAAGTTAAAAGACAAACCAAAGGGCGTATTGCTGAATGACAAACCATTAAAAGAGATCGCCGATGGCGAAGGTTACAGTTGGGATGCACTCAAAGAAGGCGGTGGTGTATTGTGGGTGAGGAGGAAATCTGGGAATAGAGTGATAATAGAATGACGGGCGTTAACGAAATCTAAAAAAGCGGCGGCCCCGTGTGATTCCCTCCCACAGGGAGGGGAAGGGAGGGGTTTCACCGAGCGATCAAAGAGTGCAAACGTATGTCCAGACTTATCCCTTATAACGGAAATTTGAAAGCCCTCGCCAGAAAACTGCGAAAGGATATGACTTTCGGTGAAGTTTTATTGTGGAATGAATTAAAAGACGATAAGTTTTGGGGCTTCGATTTCGATCGGCAGCGATGCATCGATAATTACATCGTCGATTTTTATTGCAAAGAATTAATGCTGGCAATTGAAATAGATGGGATATCTCACAATGATGACGAGGCTGCAATAAAAGATGATATCAGACAAAATAAGCTGGAAAGCTTAGGCGTAAGATTTATAAGATTTTCTGAAGGTGAAGTCAAATATGACATGCTAAACGTTATAAGAGCCCTCGAGGCAACAATTATCGAAATTGTCAAAGCGGATAAAACCATTAAGTTACCCAAGGGATTCGATTTAAGCGTTTTGGATTAAAAAACAAGCGGTTCCGAACGATTCTTTCCCACGGGAGGAGAAGGACGCTACGAAAAAATCAGCTCAAAACACGCCGTTTCACTTTTAGTGAAATTGTCGTGTAACCAAAGCAGCTTTCAAAAACCCGGTCATCCGCTTACCCATCCCTACCCTCCCTCGGGGAGGGAATCGCACAGGGCCAAGCTTCTTAGAAACCCCACTTCAACCTTAAATAAATACTATTGCCAAGGGGTTTGTAGCCCCCGTTTTGCTGTGAATAGAACGACTGCCCGATCAAATCAAGCACCCAATTATCCGCGATGGAATAGGTAACCGTGGGAAGAATAATAAGCGAATTACCCGAAAGTGAATACATCCCGCCGAGCGATGCTTTGAATATTGGCGAAAAGGAGTAGGACACCTCAGAAAACAGGGTGTACTTAAATGGAAAGATGTTTTTAGCCGAGAGTGTTGACGTAGTTAATTGGGTGATGTTAAGCAGGCTATCAGTTCCCAGCTTATTGTATAAACCCGAAACCATTACATAAATGCCATTTTGAAAGGCATAATCAACTGAAAGCGTTGCCGCTACCGATGCGCTGTCGGCGCCGCTATGGCCGGGCGCAAAGTAAGTAACCTCGCCTTTAAAGCCGGCGCCGCTTATATTACCGGCCCAGCCGGCGCCGGCGGTAAAATTTTGCCGGTAAACGCCCGAGAATGCCTGGAAATCGTACCCCCATTTATTAAAATGGTACATCAGCGCGCCCACATTCCCGGCAGCGGTTTTGCCAGGACTAAAAGCGGCATCGAGCGAAGAGGATGGCGTTAAATTATACTGCACACGTGCCGCATCGGCACCGGGGCGCTCCTCGTAGTCGAAATCAAAATAGTTAAAAGTGTTGAAAATGTCGTTCGGCGTCCAAACCGTGCTGATACCCCAGTTAATGCGCTGACGGCCAAGCGTAATGTCCCATTTACCGTTAATGTATTCGGCGCTGCCGCGGTCGATGGTGCTGTTAAAGAGCATGGAATGGCTGTTCACCCAATTTTCCGACAGGTTGAGCGTGCCGTCGCCGCCGGTCACCAGTGAGGCAAAACCGGGGTATGTCTTAACTTCATCGCCATAATAAATGCGGTTGCGCACTTCCAGGCGGAAGGTAAAATGATCGTCGGGCTGATATTTAAAATTAAGCCGGTTATGCAGCAGGTCGAGCGTTTGCAGGTTGGTAATGTCACTTACAAAACTGATCTGCTCCAGATATTTGAGGTAACCGTTAACCGTAAACTTATGGTCTTTCTTCAGACTGTCGCCGGTGTTTTTTTTGGTCGAATCGCTTTGCGCATTTGCAGCCTGAAAAACAGTCGCAAATGTCAATAGTAGCCATATGCCCCGACCCCATTTCATTTTTTGGTGTCCGCTACGATCTTGCCATCCACCAATGTCACTACCCTGCGGGCCTTGTCTATCACCCGCTGGTCATGGGTGGAGAAAATGAAAGTCATATTGTCCTCTTTGTTCAATTTCGCCATGATCTCCAGCAGGTTTTCTGTCGACACAGAATCGAGATTGGCGGTTGGCTCGTCAGCCAGGATAAACCTCGGCTTGGAAGCCAGCGCACGCGCCACTGCAACACGTTGCTGCTGCCCGCCCGAAAGTTCGGAGGGACGCTTGTTGAGCTTATCCTTCAAGCCGACCTCGATGAGCAATTCTTTAGCACGCTTCTCCCTTTCACCTTTCGCGGTTTTCTGCAGCAGCATCACAAACTCCACGTTCTCGCTCGCGGTAAGCACGGGGATTAGGTTATAGGCCTGGAAAACAAAGCCGATATTCTTCAACCTGAAGTCGATCAGCCTGTTTTCGCTCATTTTGGTAATGTCTACCCCTTCAATCTTCACCTGCCCGGCAGTAGGGTAATCCAATCCCCCGATCAGGTTAAGTAAAGTCGTTTTCCCAGAGCCTGAAGGGCCTACCAGGGCCGTAAATTCGCCCTCTTCCACTACAAGGTCCACGTGGTTCACCGCATGCACTGGTATGGTATCCGGGTTGTATGTTTTTGAAAGGTGATGTGATTCGATGATGTTGCCCATAATTTTAAATTTTTTGTATTGCCTCTGCGGGTTTAAATCTTAATGCTTTTATTGCGGGATAAATGGCCGATATAACGGCTGTAAAGGCCGTCATTAACGATACAGGCACAAACATCGACTGCTTTAACACCGGGTAAATAAAATTACTGAAACCATATTGCGACAGTGCCTGTGAAAATGCCGACAGGTCGATACCGTGTTTTGCCAGCGAGCCTACCGTGACAATGGTAAACAATATCCCCGCAGGGATACCCGCGCAGGTGAGCATAACCGACTCCAGCACGATCATTAAAAACACGCGGGGCTTATTCATGCCTATGGCCATCAGCATCCCAAATTCGCGCTGACGCTCCAGTACGGCCATCAGCATGGTATTGATAATGCCGAACATTAAGGCCAACAATATAATACCGATGATAATGTACATCATCTGGTCCATAATGCCGCTCAACAACGCCATTTGCGGCGACAGTTCTATCCAGGTTTGCACCAGCAGCAATGGGTATTGTTTTTTTAGTCCTGCTGCTACCGCATTGGTTTTTTGACCATCTTTCAGCACTACCGCTATCTCGTGCATTTCGCCGCTGGTACCCAGGATAACTGCAAGGTCGTCAAACCGGGTAAATACCATCATCTCGTCGAAACTTGAGTTGCGAGACTTGAATATCCCCCCAATACGGAACGAGCCGGCGGTAAGGTCGCCTGTTTTGGATTGAAACGTAAGCACGATCTTATTATGCAGTTTCACGCCAAGCTTCCCGGCAAGTTTCTCGCCGATCACTATTTCATTTTTCTTACCACTTGTAAAATATGCGCCTTCAATTACGTCCTTTGAAATGCTGCTTACCGATTTTTCATCGTCCGGAATGATTCCATGTATCTCTACGCCCGAGGCCGTTGATGATGAGGAAATCATCCCCGTGGTGATGAGCCTGGCAGATACCGCTTTTACATTGGGGTTTTTTTTAAGCCGGTTAATAATTGCCCTGCCATTGACAATGGTATCGTTAACCTCTTTATCGTCATTAAATGCCGGGTTATGAAACTGTATATGCGAAAGCTGGGTTTCAACCATGCTGTCTATTTCCTGGTTTATGGCGCCCTGGAAAAACGCCATCATAAACATACCGGCGAACAAGCCGACTGCTACCGCTGAAATAACCACCAGGCTGCGCGTGCGGTTTCTCCAAATATTTCTCCAGGCTATTTTAAAAAGCATTTGAATAGAAAGTTTAACTGTTTATAGCGGCAATAGCTTTAATTTTAAATATCTTGAATATGGCGTATAGCGATAGCAAGACAGCAATAATGAGCACCACATAACCTTGCACAATAAAGTTTGACAGGTTGGTCGACATGGGCATCACCGGCTCAATGTTGTACAGTTCGGAGGATTTCCCCATATCGCCGGTTAGCCTGATGGGGTGCACGTGATAGTAATGCACCAGCGGGTAAATGCAAACGGCACCCAACACCACTCCGACAACCGACATTAACACCATCTCGATCACCACCACACCGGCCAGCAGGCCTTTTTTCATGCCGATGGCGATAAGGATGCCAAACTCATGCATGCGCTCATTCAGCATCATCAGTATCGTACCAAAAATGCCAAAGGCAATGACCAGGTACAGCACGCCCGACATGATCACGTTCTGCGCCATTTTGGCCTGGAACAGCTGGTCAAGTTCGGGGATCATTTGCTTCCAGGTCATTACTTCGTAGCCATCCCCTTTGGTTTTATTAACAATATCTTTCTCCAGCTCGTCTAAATTGCTTTGGTTATTGATCAGTATAGATATGGAAGTATATCTGCTGCCCGTGCTTAAAAAGTCCCTTGCGACGGCCATTGGCAACCAGGCCATCCCTTTGTTCATTTCGGGGATACCAATCTTTGCAATTCCCCTTACAGTATATTTGCCGGACGCCATATTGCCTTCGTAGCCCTGCCCTATCAGCACAACCGTATCATTTACTTTTAATTTTAAATAAGCAGCCAGGCCTTCGGCAAGCACAATACCCTTGTCGTTTTCGTCCAGGTATTTGCCGGAAATGATCTTTTTGGCAAGATTGGACACCTTGTCCTCTTTTTGGGGATCAATTCCGACAACCAGGATGCCTTTGGTACGATCGCCGGATGAAGCCAGCCCGAATGACTCCAGCCGCGGCGTCCAGGCGGTAACCGCGTTTTCATGGTTAAGCAGCGAAACAAGCTTGGGGCTTTCTTCAAAAGTGCTGTCAACCGACCGGTTTTCCCAGTACCCGCTGTGGTGCACCTGTATGTAACCGCTGGTCAGGCTTACAGTATCCGCAATCAGTTTATCAAACAAACCCACAATGGCCACACGCATCAGTATGGCAAAAATCACCGCAAAGAAAATAGATGAAATGGTGATCAGCGTGCGGCGCCGGCTGCGCCACATATTACGCCAGGCCAGTTTAAAATACATCATTTTGCTTTTTTCATGTTTTGGGTAGTGAAAAAATCAACACTGATGGGTTGGTTAAAAACCGCGCTGTCATAGGTAATAATGGTCTCCTGCCCCTTTTTTTCAACAGGTATCATCTCCAGTTTTTGCGGCATTACCCTGCCGCCGATCGTCTTGATATTCGACCCCTGCATCACGTTTACCAGCTTATTATCCTCGTCATAAAACTCCAGGCGCAGTTCCAGGTAATCCTTCTGGTCTATCCACATATTCACCTTGCTCCACACCACGGCCGCCTGCGGCAGCGGGATCATTTCTATCTTCCAGCATTTGCGCCCCTCGATTACGCTGTCTCCAACAATTTTGTGGTTATAGTCATCAATGCGGGAAGACGCTTTTACCAGGTCATCATTGGTTAAATCGGTGCCCATCCAGCTTTGCGACATCATCGACGGCGGCAGCTTCACCACCCGCTCAATGTTCGGCAGCCAGTTCCATATTTCCTTAACTCGTTTCAGAAAAACAGTGCCCGCATCCTTTGCCGGCGCGGTAACCACGATCATCGAATATAGTTCGCCCTTCGTCCATCCCTTCATGCTCATGGTGCGCGTCCAGGTGGGCCGCTTGATCTGAATGGTCATTTCGGTAACCGAGGATAGGCCGCGGACGTTGTCCTCAGCTTTAGTTACAATCTCTTTGGCGGTTTGCGCATCTGCCTTAAAAAGTGCAGTCAGGCCGATTGTTACCGTTAGAAAAATATACAGCGTTGTTTTCATTTTATACTGGCAGCTTAAATTATCTTAAAAAAATCATCTATTTTTTTATCGTATATCGCTATAAAATCCTCATCATTTTGCTTTTCAATCAAAAACATCACCAGGCCGGCGCCTTCAAGCAGGTAATAAAGACATTCTGCCAGTAAAGCAGGATCTTTGCCTTTTGGGAGATTACCATGTTTTTCAAGTCCCAGGAAACATTTTTCCAGAAATTTTACTTCCAGTTTCGCCAGTTCGCCGATGGTAATCCTTAGCTTCTCATTTGCGGCGATGGCCTCCAGGCAAAATAAAACCCAGTTATAGCTTACCAGGTCGGCCCCTAAAAAAGCCTTAAAGTCATTCAACTGCCCTATCTTAATATCTGCGTACAATTTTTTGAACGATGCATAATCTGTTACCAGTTCCTCGGGCGCTATGGGTGTTAGTTGATTACTACTTTGCGAAAACAGGTCGAAAACAGCTGTCAAAAGTTCTTCTTTAGACGCAAAATAATGATACATAGCGCCTTTTGACAGGCCGGTTTTTTTCACCAGGTCCTGGTACGAAACATCTTTATAGCCCTTTTCAAGAAAAAGCAGCAGGGCTGTTTTTAAGATGTTCGTGCGCGTATCTGTGGCAATTCTTACCATTTTGAAATCGAACTATATAATAAACCGACCGTTCGGTATGCAAATATAACAACAAATTTGTAGTATCTCCAAATGTTGGCGCGAAAATAATTTTAGGGAATATCTAACCTGCCTTTAATCAGGTCTTTCGGTTGAAGAATCTGAACTTTACCCAGCTTCTCACGCCGATCACTACGGGAACGAATAATACAGCGGCAATAACTGTCAGCAACAGGGCGCTATTAAGATAGTCGCCAAAAAAAGGAAGCGCAACAACAATGATGGCAGCAACAACCAGTATCCCCGACACCGGCGTAATATAAGCCCTGTCTTCTTCATCCTCTTCCATTATCCGTGTTAGCCCGGTTATCGTTAACAAGATTACCGCTATCGCCACACAAAACATCCATTGCAAGGTAAGGGTTGGTACAGTTCCTGCATCGGCCATCAGCACCCGCATGCAGGCCCCGGCTGTGGCAAGCGCAGCCAAAAGTAAAAAGTGAAGAAAAATAAAGTATTGAAAATAGGAAAATCCTTTTTTGGTTTCCTGCTCGCTGGTCATATCAAAATAGAGGTTCCATATCAAAAATGCGATGAGGATGCCCAGTATAAACACCACCCAAACCGCTGGTTGCTTGTCCTTGACGTCGCCGACACCGCCAACGGTGCTTACAATACTTTCGGTAAGCACAATGATGGTAAACAGGCCAAAACGCTCGACAATGGTGGCTGATGCCGTAAACGCGGGCTGTTTTCTTTCCTTTAAAACCCGTATTACCGTGCGGGCAGCAGCGAGTGGTGCAGTCAAATTAAATACCAGGGCGATAACCCAAAGAACAATGGCGGTTTGGCAGTTGGTAAATATTGATGCTATGAGTAATGCAAAGGCGATACTATAATTAATAGTATAAAATTTATTAAAAACGCGGTGCGAAGGATCGTACAAACCGACGCTCCACCACATATAAGTAACGAGGATTTGCAAAACCGCAAATGTGATGGCAAAACCCTGCTGGTTTCCGTCGAACACATCGGGCATGGTGATGGCTACAGCCGCCATACCCAGCATCTGCCAAAAGGTGAGCAGCCTTGTGCGGATGCCATCGCCGCCATGCAGGTCGTAATACTGGCTGCCGTTAACCCAGGACCAGAAGATCATACAAAACAACAGGAAAGAATAGCCCACGGTACCCCAGGTTGGGCTTACGGCAATGCGGTGTGTTAACTGCCCGATGGCAGCTACATAAACCAGGTCATAAAACAACTCAAGCCAGCTGATCTTGCGCTCGTTTTTCCGGTCGGCAAAGTTTTTTGGCGGGCCCCACCATTGGGGAGATACGTGTTTGGCCATGACGATTAATTAATTGGAAAATGCATTTTCTCATAATCGTCTATCAGAACGCCTAAGACCGCCAACTCTTCGCTCTCAGACGTATTCGGCACAGCGTCAAAAATAACCTCAAGCCTTTCCAATGCATCCCTGTAATCTTGTTCAGTTTCAATCGATTTTATTTTCATAAGTACATATCTTATCAAAAATCAGACTTACGAAGTTTCAAAACTTCGTAAGTCTTTCGGTAAACTATTCCTTTAACCCCCTCAAATATGCTACCGTCACCGGCATTTGCGCTGCATGATTAGGGCTTTCATCCTCAATAAAATAATGCTGTACCCCTATTTTCTTCGCTGCTGCAAGTACTGCGGGATAATCAATCTGCCCGGTGCCGAGTGCTACGTTATTTATGGTTGGCGTGCCGCCGGTGAGGTCGTTGGCTACGCCTTTTTTAATATCCTTCAGGTGCACTAGCTTCCAGCGGTTGGGGTATTTTAAAAGGAGTTTTGCAGGGTCTCCGCCACCGTGGAAGGTCCACATCACATCCATTTCAAAGGAAACGTAATCCGGGTTGGTGTTTTGGACGATGTAATCAAACAGCGTTCCATCACCATAGGGGCCAAACTCATAGCCATGAGTATGGTAACATAAAACAATACCGTTGTCCTTCAGTATTTTGCCTTCGCGGTTAAAATCGGCAACCGCTTTTTTTGCATCGTCAATCGTAAAAGTATTGCCGTGCGGTATCCAGGCCACCATTACGTAGGTCGCGCCAAATGTTTTAGCCAGGGTAATCACCTCGTAAATATTATTTTGGACCGCATCGTAGCCGGCGCCGATCGATGGGATGCTAATGCCGCGTTCGTTGGACAGCTTCTTAAATTCTTCGGGAGTGACAATGCCAGGCCCGGGACCTTCCACTTCAGTTATGCCGAGCGCTTTTAATGTATCTAAAACGGGCACAACACCTTTTCCCCAGCTATCGCGATACGTATAGGCCTGCACGCCAATAGGTGCCGTAAAAAGTGAGCCGCCGGTTTGCGCCTTCGCGCCAAAAAAAGCTGAAACAGCAAGACACAAGAGCAATAATAATTTTTTCATGAGTGGTTTGATTGATTAGTCAACGGTAAATTTAGCAATTCCACCCGCTATTTCAGCTCAATCAACTTAATCTAACTTAATCAACCGAATCAACTTTTTCTCCCCCATTAATGCACAATTATGACATTGTTAATTTAAAAGTTTCAACATTAAATCGTACCTTTGCGTGCTCATTACCAATCATGAGCGATCAGATCAAGCATGAATGCGGTGTGGCATTTATCCGCCTTTTAAAGCCACTTTCATATTATCAAAAGAAGTACGGAACAGCGCTGTACGGGTTAAATAAGCTCTATCTCTTAATGGAAAAACAGCATAACCGGGGCCAGGACGGCGCCGGCGTTGCCACTATTAAACTGGATATCGAGCCTGGAAAACGCTACATCAGCAGGCACCGATCCATGGCGCCCAATGCTGTTTCGGATATTTTTGAATACGTGCAGAAGAAGTTTGCCGACATCCAGAAAAACACGCCGGAGAAAATGGAGGATGCCGAATGGCTGAAACAAAACGTAAGCTTTATGGGCGAAGTATTGCTGGGCCACCTGCGTTATGGCACGCATGGGAAGAACAGCATCGAAAACTGCCACCCCTTTTTACGTCAAAATAACTGGATGACGCGTAACCTGGTGATCGCCGGTAATTTTAATATGACCAACGTTGATGAATTGCTTCAACAGCTTTACGACCTTGGCCAGCACCCCAAAGAAAAAGCTGATACCGTTACTGTACTCGAGAAAATAGGCCACTTTTTGGATACCGAGAACCAGGGTTTGTTTGATCAATACAAACGCGAAGGATTGGATGATAATATCGAAATCAGCAAACTGATCGCCAATGATATGGATGTGGCCAAGATCCTTCGTAAATCAGCAAAGAGCTGGGACGGCGGCTACACCATTGCCGGCATACTCGGCCACGGCGACGCGTTTGTAATGCGCGATCCGGTTGGAATCAGGCCTGCCTATTATTTTAAGAATGACGAGATCGTTGTTGCCGCTTCGGAACGGCCCGCTATTCAAACCGCATTTAATATCCCTATCGGGGAAATTAAAGAAATAAAGCCGGGCCACGCCTTGATCGTAAAAAAGAATGGCCGGGTTAGCGAAGACATGTTCAGCGATCCGCTGGAAAAGAAATCGTGTTCGTTCGAGCGCATCTATTTTTCGCGCGGCAGCGACGCTTCCATTTACCGCGAGCGCAAACAGCTGGGCCGCCTGCTTTGCAAACAGATATTGGAAACGGTGAATTATGATATAAAGAATACTGTTTTCTCGTATATCCCAAATACCGCCGAGGTTGCCTTTTATGGTATGGTGGAAGGGATACATAAGCACATTAAGGAAGTACAAAAAGAAAAGCTGCTCAACCGTGCGGATAAGATCAGTGACGAAGAGCTGAACGAAGTACTTTGTATGGCCCCGAGGGTTGAGAAGCTGGCCATAAAGGACGTAAAGCTGCGCACTTTCATTACCCAGGATGCTGACCGCAGCGAAATGGTGGCCCATGTTTACGATACCACTTACGGCCTGATCAAACAAGGCGACGACACCCTGGTGGCGCTTGATGATTCCATTGTACGCGGAACAACCCTGAAGCAAAGCATCCTCAAAATACTCGATAGGCTTGGCCCAAAGAAAATAGTAGTGGTTTCATCCGCGCCGCAGATCCGTTACCCTGATTGTTACGGTATCGATATGTCGCGTATGGGCGAGTTTGTAGCCTTTGAAGCGGCGATCAGCCTGCTGAAGGAAACCAACCAGGATGATGTTATACTGAAAGTTTACCAGCTTTGTAAAGACAGCGCCGTTTTACCAAAGGAAAACGTCGAGAACTATGTAAAGGCCATTTATGCACCTTTCACCGACCAGGAAATATCCGATAGGATAGCAAAGATCATCACGCCCAAAGAAATGCAAGCCGATGTTAAGGTACTTTATCAAACGCTTGATAACCTCCACATTGCCTGCCCCGATCATCTTGGCGACTGGTACTTTAGTGGCAATTACCCTACCCCGGGCGGCAACAAGGTAGTTAACCGCGCCTTTGTGAACTGGATGGAAGGGAAGAATCAGAGGGGATATAATTAAGTCCAAAGTCGAAAGTCTTGAGTCAAAAGTCAAAAAAGACTTGAGACTTTCGACTTTAGGCTTTTGACTCAAATCTACCTTCCCGGCGGCGCGAAGATAAAATTGGTAACCAGTTTATCAAAAATTACCAGGCCGCCGATAATCAGCGCTATTCCGGCTACCTCGTTAAGCCTGTGAATAAATTTCACTGATATTTTTGCCCTTAATTTATCTGCATAAAATGCTTTGATGGTATCGGTGCCGAACTGCATCACCAGGATAGTTAAAAACATCAGGCCGATCTTTACCCCCCTGTTATGAACGCCCATATGAAAAACCGTACTCGCGGCGCCGATCACCACCGTCCAGTGAAAAAGTAGTGTTGGGTTAAAAATGCACATTACAAAGCCCTTTAAAAAATAACCGGCATGGTTCACCTGCTGGGGCACCTTGTTATTATAATTTATTTCGGCTTTCTTAAAAATGTAATAAATACCAATCGCCACTAAAACTGCAGCGCCTACTATACCGGCATAGACCTTGCTGGCCGAAGAGATAACAAAATACTGCGAACCGAACAGGATGGCGCCAACAAACACCATGTCGCTGCTTACCACACCCAACGCCAACGCCAGGCCTGCATGAAAGCCCTTTTCGATGCTGGTTTTTATCAATGCAAAAAAAACGGGGCCCGTCAAAAACGTAAGGACGAGTCCAAAACCAATACCTGAAATAATAGCTTCTATCATTAATTTTAGGCTCTTAGGCGTTTACCTCTAAAAATGCGCCACGAATATGCAATTTTAAATTTTAAACAACCAAACTTAAAATTGTGATTAATAATTCAAAAATTATAGGTGAATTACAAAAAATACTTATGTTTAGTGTTTCAATTACACCTGATTATTAAAACCTAATGTAAAATGGCACAAAACAACTCAAAAGGTAATTCTTCTGCATTCTTCACGCTCACAATCGTTTTTTTCTTTTGGGGGTTCGTGGCTGCAAGTAATGATATCCTAATCCCGGTATTTAAAGAAAAGCTTCATATGCAGCAATGGCAGTCGCAAATGATTTCATTTGCCTTTTATGTAGCTTACACAGTAGGGGCGATAATTTATTCCTTTATTTCCAAATTAATCGGTGGCGATATATTAAACAAACTGGGCTATAAAAACGGGATTGTTTTGGGCCTTATTATTTCTACAATAGGCGCATTGATGTTTTACCCTGCAGCGCAAACAGCTTCGTTCGCACTACTTATCGGCGGCCTATTTGTTATTGGTATAGGTTATTCATTACAGCAAACCGCTGCCAATCCATTAGCCATTATAATGGGAGACCCCAAAAAGGGTTCGCAAAGACTTAACCTGGCGGGAGGCGTTAATAATTTCGGCACTACCATCGGGCCGGTACTGGTTAGTTTAGCAATATTCGGATCGGTTACGGCAAAAACCCACCTCGCCAGCATTGAATCTGTCAAATATCCTTATCTCGTTCTTGGAGCACTGTTTCTAATAGTTGCGTTGATTTTCAAGTTTTCTTCCGTCCCCAATAAAATTGAACACATTACTGACGAAGACGAAGACGAGGTTACTGCCGCAAATGCAAAGGCCGTTGCTGTGAACGCAGCAAACAAAAAAAGTGCGCTCAAGTATACGCAACTTGCTTTGGGGATGATCGCCATATTTGTTTACGTTGGGGTGGAAGTTTCAACGGCAAGTAACCTGCCCGCATACATGAAGGATAAACTACATACCGCAACAAGCGATATAGCGCCCTTTGTGTCGCTGTACTGGGCAAGTTTAATGATCGGGCGCTGGACAGCTTCTGTAGGGGCGTTCAATCTCACTGGTGGATGGAAAAAGATATTGAACGTTGTGATGCCATATATTGCCTTTGGCGTGTTTTTAGTCATTAACTGGCTCGCGCAGCGCGACGTTACGCCGTTTTATATTTACGGAGTAGTAATTATTGTGATGATCATCGGCGATATGGCCTCCAAAGGTAATCCGGCACGCCAATTATTGATCTCATCCTGCCTTGCGATCACCGCCTTGGCCATCGGGATGCTCTCACACGGATACTTCAGCGCCTATGCATTTATAAGCGTTGGTTTGTTCTGCTCAACATTGTGGCCAAGCATTTATGCTTTGGCAATCGCCGGCTTAGGCACGCACACTAATGAAGGATCTGGTTACCTGATCATGATGATTATGGGCGGGGGCGTAATCAGTTTATTGCAGGGATATCTTGCTTCACCAACACTTTTGGGTATTCAATATTCATACCTGGTTGGCGTAATGTGCTTTGCTTACCTGGCGTTTTATGCCATTAAAGTGAAAAAAGTCCTGATTAACCAGGGGATCGACTTTGATACAATAGAAGCCGCATCAGCGCATTAATTTTAGAGATCAGCGATTGGAGATTAGAGAGGAATATTTTCTAATCTCTAATCTCTTTAAGGTATTTTTGCGAAACGTCAGTTGCAGCTTCTTTCGGACTTTGCTGACTTTCGGACCAACCACTACCCATGAGTACACTTTCTTTCGACCAAATATTTATGAACCTGGCCAATGACCTGGCCAAACGTTCACACTGCGTAAAGCAGCATGTGGGCGCTGTTTTAACAAAAGATACGCGCATCATTTCCATAGGCTATAACGGCCCTCCCGCGCATACCCACAACTGCGACGATGAATGGCCCGGCGTAGGCTGCCCGCGGGATTCCAAAGGAAGCTGTTCGCTGGCACTGCATGCTGAAGAAAACGCTATCCTCTACGCGGTAAAAAACGGCGCCAACCTTGAAGGGGCTACGCTGTACACCACGCTATCGCCCTGCCTGCCTTGCGCAAGATTAATCTATTCAGCCGGAGTGGTGAAAGTTTTTTTTGACAGGTCTTATGCTGCCTACAAGGGCCTTGCAAGCGATGAAGGGGTTGATTTTCTTAGGCGGTTTGGTGTGGAAGCGGTTCAGTTTAGCGTGTGATTTCACCGATTACTTTTTGATTACACCGATTGCTTCGAATAAACATCTGAAAAAATCGGTGTAATCATCCCTAAAAAATCGGTGTAATCCCCCCAAATAAAATCGGTGAAATCATTCCTAAAAAATCGGTGAAATCACAATAAATAGGGCTCTACCTTACTTAGCGCAAACAGCAGCTGCTCATCGGGAGTAAGGTCGGTATTGTCGAGGATTATCGCATCTTCGGCCCTTCTCAGGGGGCTTTCCTTGCGTGTGGTGTCCTGGTAATCGCGGTGGGCCAGGTTTTCAAAAACTTCCTCAAGGGTAATCTCCGGATTTTTTGGTAAAAGCTCTTTATAACGTCTTTCGGCGCGCGTTTTGGGGTCCGCCGTCATAAAAAACTTGACGGTGGCATCAGGGAAAACCGCTGTACCTATATCCCTTCCGTCCATCACAATATTTTTTGAGCGCCCCATGCGCTGTTGCTGCTTCACCATTTCATGACGGACCTCGTGAATTGCCGAAACGGCGCTAACGCTTTCCGACACCGGCATCTGCCTGATCTCGGCAGATACTTCTTCATCGTTTAGCGTAATATGTGTTTCGTAGTCGCGCGCATGGAAGTTGAGATGAATTTTCTTTAGCGCGTCCGTAACCTGGTTATGATCGTTAAGATCGATCTTATTTCTTAAAAAATACAGCGCCACAGCCCGGTACATCGCCCCGCTGTCGACGTATACAAAATGAAGGTTTTTGGCTAATGCCTTCGCCAGCGTACTTTTTCCGCACGAAGAATAGCCGTCAATAGCAATTATGAGGTTGTTGCTCATAGACGCTAAAGTACGGATTAGTTGATTAGGTTGATTGAGTTAGATTAAGTTGATTATGTTGATCGTGTTCATAAAAACTTAATCAACGCAATCAACCATTCAACTTAATCAACTATTTTCGCTCCCATGAACTTTTCAAAACCCGACCTGCAAAAAGAGATCAGCTATAAAACCTCGCGCAGTGGCGGCAAAGGCGGACAAAATGTAAATAAGGTATCCAGTAAGGTTGAGCTTTTGTTTTCGATCGGCAATTCGGCATTGTTTACTGACGAAGAAAAAGAACTGCTGAACCGTAAACTGCAATCCCGGCTAAACAAAGACGGCCTGGTACAGGTGGTTTGCGACGAGGAGCGCAGCCAGTATTTAAATAAAGAAAAAGCGGTTGAACGGCTGATATCCATATTAACGGCCGCCTTACATAAACCAAAGGCCCGCAAACCGACAAAGATCAGTAAGGCAGCTAAATTAGCCCGCCTGGAGAACAAACGATTGAACGCGCTGAAGAAAGAAAACCGGCGGAAGGATTTGGGGGGCAGTGATTAGTCCATGGTCCATAGTCCATGGTCGATGGCAAATTGCTCAAGACCCCGAAGACGCCCCACTGTTTCTTCACTATGGACCATGGGCTATCGACCATGGTCTCATCCCTACTTAAACCTGTAAAACAATGCTATAGATCCCCATGAATCGGGATCAACCATTTCTCTCACGTTTTTGGTATCCTGGACGGTATACAGAATAATAACGAAACGGTTGGTGGTTATCCCCACTCCAAACTCCTGGCTAAAAACAAACGGCTCCTTATCCAAAGTTATTTCTTCGCTGTTAGGGTTGCGACCAAAAAGGCTGCCCTGTATGGTAGCGTCATAAGCTACATAGTTGACCAAAGGTTTGTAGTAAAAAAAGAATTCATGCTGATGCAGTGGTTTAACATCGTTGTTTCTGATGGTTGTGCTTTGTGTGCTCACCGAATTAAATAGCTGGTTAAAGTTGCCGATCCTGATTAAGGCGCCTGCTCCTGCGCCTGTAAAACCGAATCCGAGATTAACATAACTTTCCGCGGAAACATCTATCCATGATGCCGGCCTGATAAGCAGTTTGTTATATTGGGCAGACAGGTTAAGTTCAAAACTGTTGTCCACCTGGTATTCCCAGCCGCTGGGATGGTAAAAGCCAAAGTTATTGTGAATAAAATCGATTGCTTGTTTGCCGAGTGCATCCGGTCCCACGACACCTATCTGACCGCTTAATTTTAAGTTACTTTCGTCTTTATACAAAAAATTCAAAGTTGAACCGATGTACAAGTACGCGGCAAAGGGGCGGTCGACAAGGCCTGGCTGATCTATGCCATTGTTATTTGCTATACTTCCTGATTGGGGGGTATATAATGCTTGCCCTATTTCAAAACCCAATACCTTATTGCACAACGCCGTATTGCCGCTATTTTTAACAGTTAATGCGTGCCGGTAATAGAAATAAGTGCCTGCCGTATAATACCTGTCGAATCCCTGGAAGAGGTACGAGTCATCGTCGGTTTGCCCGCCAATTTCGGTACTATGTGACTGCGCAAATAAATTGACAGCTGAAAAAAGGAAGAGTGTGAGTATAAATAATTTGAATCTCATAAGGGCGTTTTACATTAAACACCGAAAATAACAAAAGCCCCCCGATAATCAGGAGGCTTTTTATTTTTTAATTAATGCTTGCGAACCTAAACTGCTTTTACAACTTAATCAACCTATTCAACTCAATCAACTTAAAATGTATATCCAACGCTTAAACCGCCGATTGGAATAAAGCCATATGCCGATATGGTAGGAACGAAACCGATCCGGAAGTTGATACCGCCATCCTGCTGCTCATACCGGTAACCGATTGTGGCGGTTCCGAAAAAGCCGGTGTCATCGTCGAATTGAAAAGTTGTGCCGTTTTGGCTACCCTGCGAACGCATGAAGGTTGTGCCTATGCCCAGTTCCAGGTAACTGCTTTCGGCAAACTTGCTGCCGCCGCTTTTGCCAAGTGAATACAGATAGTTTAGCTGCAGCGGAATGGTTGCTACCCAGTTTGCACCGGTATTGTAATAACCGGCGCCAACCCTATAGCCCCATTTATCCCTTTGGTTGCCAAACCGGGTATCATAATTGGCAGTAAGCGCAAGGCCCGGCCCTCCAACTTCGAGGAAAACGGTGCGGGGCCTTTCAGCCGGCACAATCGTCGAGTCTCTTTTTACTGTGTCTTCTTCCAGGTTTTGTGCTTTTGCACAAAGCTGCGAAGTGACCAGTAATGCCAAAAAAATACCTTTTATTAGTAACGCCCTTTTCATTATCGATTTTGCTTAGATTGAATGTTTTTAACTTAAACCAAAATAACTTTATAATTATGATAGTGCGTAATACGTCATATAGCAAAAAAAGGTTTCAGGCCGAAAAATACAGCACCCGCGCCAGCGCTCAAAAAAAAGCCGTTGCAGCACGAAAAAAGGTAGTTGCGGGGAAGTTAAACAAATATTAAAATATTCATTCCCAGTAATATTTCTAAATATTTATCGCTTTTCCGGTAGTGCGAAAAAGGAATTGCCCGCCCATGTAAAAACACGGCCCGGTCGTTTACGCTCAATTGGCCCTGGCTATGATGTACAGAGTGGAAAACGAGAAATAAATGCTTGTTTGATCAGTTCAAAGTAGCGTTCAACTCTTCTTTCACTGTCAAATCGAGGGGCTTGTTTACTTTTTCTTTTAAAAGGGCGAGTTCTATCACCTCACGCATGTCGGTAACGTAATGAAATTTAAGGTCTTTGATATAGTCACCTTTTATCTCTAAAATATCCTTTTTGTTAGCAGCACAAAGAATGATCTCTTTTATATTGGCGCGTTTTGCGGCTAATATTTTTTCTTTTATGCCGCCTACAGGCAATACACGGCCACGCAGCGTAATTTCGCCGGTCATAGCCAGGTGGGGCTTAAGTTTACGCTGGGTAAAGGCTGATGTTAGGGCCGTAAGCATGGTTACGCCTGCAGAAGGGCCATCCTTAGGCGTAGCACCGGCCGGAACGTGGATATGGATATCCCACTGATCAAAAAGGCGCTGGTCGATATCAAAATCAGCGGCATGTGCCCTCAGATACGCCAGTGCAATACTTACCGATTCTTTCATCACATCGCCCAGGCTGCCGGTGATGGATAGTTTACCTTTGCCGCGGCTCAGGCTGGTTTCAATAAACAATATATCGCCGCCAACCGGGGTCCAGGCAAGGCCCGTTACCACGCCGGCCACTTCGTTGCCCTCGTAAATATCTTTATCAAAAATTGGCGCGCCCAATATGGTCTCCACATCTGTTTTGCTCACCACCGAATTATAAGCATCACCCATAGCAATACTTTTAGCCACTCCACGCACCAGCGCGCCGATCTTCTTCTCAAGCGACCGTACGCCCGATTCACGCGTGTAGTCCGTCACCAGTTTTTCGATGATGTCGTTTTTCAGCGTCACATCTTTAGCTTTTACCCCATGCGCTTCCCGTTGTTTGGGTATCAGGTGCTGTTTGGCTATTTCAACCTTTTCCTCTATGGTGTAACCATTTACCTCGATGATCTCCATACGGTCGAGCAGCGCAGGTTGTATCGAGCTTAACGAATTTGCCGTCGCGATGAACATTACGTTGGAGAGGTCGAAGTCCATTTCCACATAATGATCATAAAAAGTACTGTTTTGTTCAGGGTCCAGCACTTCCAGTAAGGCGGACGAAGGGTCGCCCCTGAAATCATTGCCTACTTTATCTATTTCATCCAAAATAAAAACCGGGTTAGCTGCGCCGGCTTTTTTAACCGATTGGATGATGCGGCCGGGCATTGCCCCGATATAGGTTTTGCGGTGGCCCCGTATTTCGGCCTCGTCGCGGATACCGCCTAATGCCATGCGCACATATTTGCGGCCAAGCGCCCTCGCGATAGATTTACCCAGCGAAGTTTTACCAACCCCGGGGGGGCCTACCAGGCACAGGATAGGCGCCTTCATGTTATGCTTTAATTTCAGCACGGCCAGGTATTCGATAATGCGCTGCTTTACTTTATCCAGCCCGAAATGGTCCTTATCCAAAATCTTTTGTGCGCGCTTCAAATCAAAATTGTCTTTCGTGAACTCGTTCCATGGCAGATCGAGCAACAACTCCATGTAATTGATTTGTACCGAATAGTCAGCTGCCATAGGGTTGGTCCGGACAAGCTTCTCCAATTCCTTGTTAAAATGGTCGCTAACTTCTTTGCCCCATTTCTTCTTGGCGCCACGGACTTTCAGGCTGTCTATCTCCAGGTCGGGGCTGTTCCCGCCGAGTTCTTCCTGGATGGTCTTCAACTGCTGGTTTAAAAAATAGTCGCGCTGCTGTTTATCCAGGTCAACCCGTACCTTGCTTTGTATCTGGTTCTTAAGTTCCAGCATCTGCAGGTCCAGGGTAAGATGCTCCAACACAAGGTTCGCGCGGTTACGCAGACTCGGTTCTTCCAGCAAGCGCTGTTTGGCGTTCATGTCGGCATTCATGTTTGACGAGATAAAGTTGATCAAAAATGAAATGCTTTCGATATTGCGTATGGCAATGCCAGCCTCACTTGGTATATTGGGCGAAAGCTGGATAATGCTCATGGCCATGTCCTTAATGGACGAAACCATTGCTTTGAATTCTTTGTCGTCCTTGTGCTTAACCTCTTTAAATGGTTCAATTGTGGCCTTAATATAAGGCGCGCTTTGAACTTCTTCCCTTAAGATAAACCTTTTTTTGCCCTGCAGAATGACGGTGGTATTGCCGTCGGGCATTTGAAGCATCTTGATGATCAGCGCTATGGTGCCGGTTTTGTTCAGTTGCGAGAAAGCAGGGTCCTCAATGCTTACGTCCTGCTGCGCCACAACGCCGATCATCTTGTTGCCTTTATTGGCATCGCGGATCAGTTTTATGGATTTATCACGACCAACCGTAATCGGGATAACTACGCCGGGGAATAAAACAGTATTACGTAAAGGCAATATCGATAATATGCCCGGAAGAGATTCGTTATTCATTTCCTCCTCGTCCTCGGACGACAGTAATGGAAAAAACTCCGACTCCTCGTTTATTACCGGTAACGCGCTCTTAAAATCAAATGGATCAAAATTCATTAAGTACCTTTCAATGGAGAAATAAAAACGTCATATTGTCAGCCTTTCCAAAACAATTGACGCCACAAATACCCAAATAGCTGCCTGCTACCGGGCGTACTTTATGGGTCAAGACATGTGCCAATATGGGCGCCCATTTGCAGTCAACTCGTAAAAAGTTGATTATATGCCTGTTATAAAATTAAGCCATTTTAATGAAATACCTTGAAATTATTGTTAAAGATGAAAAAAAGTCATATAATCGCAGGCTTTTTGATTGATAAAGAGACAAAATATTTTGTCGAAACCAACTCCGATGGTATAATAATTTACAGAAATATCAGTTAATGATATACTGTTTTGATATGATTTTGATAAACATGCTGCCCCGATGAAGTTATCTGTCATCATTTCTTTCCTGCTCGTTACTTCGCTCGAAACCGCTTCGGCGCAAAATGCATATGTAAAATTAGGGCAGCAGGCTTTGATGAACGGCGATTTTAAGGCGGCTGTTCTCCAGCTCGAAAGAGCATGCCTCATCGATTCAACTAATGCCAACGCGTTATGGATGCTTGGTTACTCCTACTACCACAGCGAGAACTACAAGAAATCAGTGGCAGCCTACACAAAGGTGCTCGTCATAAACCCGATAGACGCCAGCGCTTATTATTACCGGGCCAGGGCTAAAAGTTACCTTGGTAAGGACAGCCAGATTTCGACAGCCGACAAGGAAAAATACTTACTGGGTGCTATTTTCGATCTGACCAAAGCCATTTCTATCGACCCAAACGATTCCAGCAACAAGTTTTATCAAACAAGGGGAATTGCCTACCGCGAATACGGCATATTTAAACTTACAGCTGCCGGCCATTATTTTGATAAATACCGGGGTATCAACTCGTTAAAGGCATCTATTGCCGACTTTGAAAAAGTGCTGACCGATAATCCATCCCGAATGGATATCGCCGCCCTGATCGATCTTTCAAAACAAAAGCTGGATGATGCGCTGACGAAGAGATAATTAGTGATTTGGAAATCCCAAAGCATCCTATTCAAATTAAAATCATCCCGTAAAAATAACTAATTCACTAATTCACTAATTCACTAATTCACTAATTCACTAATTCACTAATTCACTAATTC
>DASRTD010000190.1:0-24913 GCA_035656115.1 Mucilaginibacter sp. | reverse complement strand
TACCATCTATACTTTTACGCTTGTCTTTAATAAACTCGGTAACATATCTACCGATGCTGTCCCCGCGCCGCTTTTTTACCTGGCCGGTACTTTGCTTTGGAACTATTTTTCGGATTGCCTGCTTAAAACCTCTACGGTGTTTAAAGATAACGCCGCGATATTGGGTAAGGTGTATTTTCCAAGACTGATCATGCCGTTAAGCATCGTGCTTTCAAACCTTATCAGGTTTGCGGTGCAGTTTATACTATTCATCGTTATGGCCGCGCTGTTTTCCCTAAAGGGCGCTGTTGTGGTTCCCAATACGATTCTTTTCTTATTTCCCGTACTCGTCATCATTGTTGCGGCGCTTGGACTTGGCTTGGGGATGATCGTTTCAGCGGTAACAACCAAGTATCGCGATCTGTCATTTGTCATAACATTCGGTGTTCCGCTGTTGATGTATACCACTACGGTAATCTATCCATTGTCAACCGCCATCAAAAAATATCCTGAATACGCCTGGCTGATCAAATATAACCCGATCACCCCTATAATCGAAACATTCAGGTATGGCTTCTTCGGGCAGGGCAGCTTTACCTGGGGCCTGTTCGGTTACAGCGCGGGCGTTACATTTATCGTATTATTGATCGGCACGGTTATTTTTAACCGGGTGGAGAAAAACTTTGTCGATACGGTATAATGACGGTAATTAAGGTTGAAAATATTGCAAAGGCCTACCAGTTAGGCGATTTCGGCACGGGAACCATCTCCCGCGACCTGGAACGCTACTGGGCCCGCATACGCGGCAAAGAAGATCCCTACCTCAAGATCGGCGAAGTAAATGATCGCACCATAAAGGGCGAAAGCGATATCGTATGGAGCCTGCGCGACATCAATTTCGAAGTAGAAAAAGGCGATGCTGTAGGTATTATTGGCCGAAATGGCGCCGGCAAAAGCACTTTGCTCAAGGTATTGAGCCGGGTCACGTCGCCTACCGTTGGTTCAGTAAAAATTAAAGGCAGGGTAGCCAGTTTACTCGAGGTAGGCACAGGCTTTCACCCTGAGTTAAGCGGAAAAGAAAATATCTTCCTAAACGGCGCCATCCTGGGTATGCGCAAGGCGGAAATTAAGCGCAAGTTTGATGAGATAGTTGATTTTGCCGGGGTAGAGCGATATATCGATACGCCGGTTAAGCGCTATTCTTCGGGTATGTATGTGCGCCTGGCTTTTGCAGTTGCAGCACACCTGGAAGCCGAAATATTGGTGGTTGATGAAGTTTTAGCCGTAGGTGATGCCGAGTTTCAGAAAAAATGCATTGGCAAAATGGGCGATGTAAGCAAAGGCGAGGGCAAAACGGTTTTGTTTGTAAGCCACAACATGGGCAGCGTGCGGCAATTGTGCAATAAAGGCATATTGCTGAGCAACGGCGAACTGATTTACATGGGCCATACCGAAACCACTATAAAAAATTACATGAGCAATGCCCTTTCAAATAAATCAGGCATACATGCTATTGGTACCTTAACGGAAACTATCAAAATCAAAACGGTTACCGTAAACAATGTGCCGCTGGACGCGGTGATCTCACCAAAAGACGAGATAGAGGTATGTATCCAATATGAATGTCTCAAACCCATCCCGGCGTTCAGGATATCCTGTACTTTTTTGAAAGACGGCATCACCGTGCTGACCGTGCAGGACCTTGCCGAATGCGAGCCGATTGCGCCCGGCTTATACCAGTCGAATATTCGCTTGCCGGGGTATTTTCTAAGACCCGGCGTTTACAATATTTCGGTGGGCGGCCACAACACCAATCACACCAACTATTCGGTAGGTAATGTGGAATGGTTGTTTGCGACGGATGTAAGCTCATTCGAAATACTGGAGGACTGGAGCGAGCGGTACGATTTTAACAATAAAGGACTGATCAACCTGCCCAACAATACGGGCGAACGGATAGCTTTACAATTGGCCTGACTTGAAGAAACTGGTAAAGAAACTTGCTTTAGGCCTCACCCCAAAAAGCGTTTCCAACTTTTTTTACTATAACCACCCCGAATACAAAAAAGGTGTAAACGGCGTGGTTTCCTTTTCGCAGGAAGGCGAGGACCAGGTATTAAAACGGGTATTCGGCAATGTGGAGAAGGGCACTTATGTGGATATCGGCGCGCATCATCCAACCTTGTATTCCAACACCAAATTTTTTTACCAGCGCGGATGGACCGGGATAAACGTAGAACCCATACCCGGCTCCAAAACAGTTTTCGATGCGGAAAGGCCCGGTGACATAAACCTCGAGCTGCTTGTATCTGAAAATGAAGGAGCCGTTGAGTTTTATTTGTTCGACCCATCGCTGATGAACACCATGTCGAAGGAGCAGGCAAAAGAAAATGAAAAGTTTGCCTGGTGCAGGTTCAAAGAAACGGTGATGGTCGCCTCAATGCCGCTTGCTAAGCTGCTTGATCAATATCTGCCTGCCGGCAAAAAAATTGATTTTATGTCGATCGATGTGGAGGGCGCGGAAATGGCCGTCCTCAATTCAAACAATTGGGACAAATACGCACCGGATGTTTTGCTGGTTGAAATTATCGACACAGAAATTGAAGACATATTCAAAACAGCGGTGCACCAATTCTTAGTACAGAAAGGGTATAACTTTTTCGCCAAAACAGGTAATACGCTTTTTTATAAAAAGAAAGGCTTTTTTGAATTTTGAGCGACACCGAAATCGCAACTGCCCTCAGCCACTGTCCCATGTACCACCCGGTACAGGTGAATACACCTGGTACACCTGGTACACCTGGTACACCTGGGACGCTAATATTTTCTGCTATTTACTTGCTTTTATCAGGATTTTTAGCTATTACATTACACGCGATTCGTTAGCACGAAATTTAAATAGCAAGGGCTTTAATCGCAGTCCCACAGGGAAATCGCGTTTAATATTTAATTGCAGCTACCCTCTTTCCGCCGAAGGCGAAGAGAGGGTGGTCGAGCGAAGCGATGTCCCGATAGCTATCGGGAGGGTGAGTCAATACAGCGGACATTACCGCCGTGCATTGGCGCAAATGTCCGCGCGCAATCCTCCCTTCTTTAAACCGCATCTACCGGCACAATGAAGGTTTTTATTTTAGACACACCCGCCCTGCTGCAACCTCAAAAACAGGTGCACCGCTATCCTGTCCACAATAAGGACTACGGCATTGAGCAGGACTTTCATCTCTGGTTAAAAAAACAAAAAAATATACTGACAAGCGATCCTGCGGAAGCCGACTGGCATTACCTGCCGGTTTACTGGACCCGCTGGCATATCAACCATCGTTATGCCGCAAATGGCGAAGGCCTGGCCGAATTGCAGGCAGCGGTTGACGCCGTTGTGCTTGATGACAGTAAAACGTTTACCATCACCCAGTTTGATGGGGGCACCTTGATAAACATCGGTAGGGGCATTATTTTCACCGCTGCGCGAACAGATAACCCGGGCATTGACATTCCGATATTGTGTACGGCCCACCGCATGCCGCCGGTATCCGTAAAAAAGAAATACCTGGGTACATTTAACGGGTCATTTGATACGCATCCAATGCGTATCGCTATGAAACAACGGTTTGAAAACAACCCTGAAGTAATTGTAGGCGGAACGCTGCCCACCAGGTTTTACAAGCGCTGGTTTTGGGCCAAGAGTTATAATTTAAACACCATGGCCTCGTATGTGGCGCTGTGCCCGCGCGGCACAAGCTGCAGCTCCTTTCGTTTTTTTGAGGCGTTGCAATTTGGTGTGGCGCCCTGTTTAATTGGCGACCAGGATGTGCGCCCGTTTAAAAAATTTATCCCCTGGGACGAAATAAGCTACTATGCACGCGACGTTGATGAACTGGACGCCCTGCTAAAAAACCTCGATAAGGCCGAAGCGCTAAAAAAAGGAAAGAAAGCCCGCGGGTATTGGAAAAATGAGCTTTATTACCAGGACTGGTGCAAGTATGTATTGATGGAATTGGAAAATGTTAAAAAGTCTTAGCCTTAAAATAGATTTTGACAAAAACCGGGTGTACGGCCTGGATATTTTAAGGGCGTTTGCAATTTCAATTGTCGTTATTACGCATAGCGTTATCTACCTGCCGGATATAATTACTAAAGTAATTTCCGTCACCTACCTGGATGGTGTTTCAATTTTTTTTGTACTCAGCGGGTTTTTAATTGGACGGATATTGATAAAGGCAATGGACATTTCAAAACCCGGGTATAAAACCTTGTTTAATTTCTGGTCGCGAAGATGGCTAAGAACACTGCCGATCTATTTTTTGGTGTTTTCGGTTATATTATTTGTTTACAACTATCCTTCTTTCCATTCAGCGCCCAGTTACAAACGATATTTCATATTTTCCGAAAATATATTCACGCCAATGCCCGGTTTCTTTATTGAAGCATGGAGCTTAAGCGTTGAAGAATGGTTTTACCTGTTGATCCCCCTGCTTACCCTCATTTCGATAAAATATTGCAGGCTTTCGGTGCGCCGGTCAGTTCTTATCTTATCAATAATCGTCATCTTGTTTTCAACTTTGATCAGATTGGAAAGGTATTTCGAAAATATTCCAATAAATAACGTAAAGTTTGAGTTTCTTTTTCGCATGCAGGTAATTACCCGGCTGGACAGTTTGATGTACGGCGTTTTGGGCGCCCTGATATCTTATTTCAGGCCGGCAGCATGGCAGTTGAATAAAATCTCAAAACTTGCCATTGGCATACTGATACTTGTCATCAATAAAATCATTGACGATTTTGGCCATGGCGAGATTTTTATATTTTATCACACTGTTTTTTACCTGAGTTTGAATGCTATTGGCACTTTGTTAACGCTTCCCTTTTTAAGCAACTACCGATCGGGCAAAGGGTTGTTCTTTAAGGTGGTAACGTATATAAGTTTAGTATCCTATTCAATGTACCTGATCAACCTGACGCCTGTCCAGGGTTTTTTATTGCCTTTTTTGAATAACCATTTGATCAGGAGCTTTGCGGGCGCCGCTGCAACCAGGAACATAGACCTGTTATTATATTTCCCGTTAACTTTTTTTGGCTCTGTTTATTTATATAAGTTCATCGAAAAGCCTTTTATGAATTTAAGAGATAAGATAAAACTGGATGGGCTGAAAAAAAATGACGTTGTGACCGTTAAACATCAGGGGTAACATTCCGGCAGGCACAGGCTTTAAAAAATATAGATGAAATATCCCGAAAATACATCTGCCTTAGTACAGTAGCTTAAAAACATGGTACCCGTTTCATTCTTCATGCCGGCGTATAACTGTTCCAAAACCATTGAAGAATCGGTTGACTCTATAATGGAGTCAAATTTCAATGATGGTGACGAACTGATCATCGTAAACGATTTTTCGGATGATGGCACGCCCGCCGTACTGGAAAAGTTAATGGAAAAATACCCCGTCATTACCGTCATCCATCACAAAAGAAATAAGGGCGGCGCAGCGGCCCGTAACACTGCTGTCGAGCATGCGCGCCACCCGCTGCTGTTTTGCCTCGACTCGGATAATGTGCTCGAAAAAAACAGCATCAATCCCCTAAAGGATTTTTTAATTGAGCAGAACGCCGATATTGCGTGTTTCCAGGAGTTAAAATACTTCTCGGAAAGTACCGGCAAAATTGATGAAGTATGGCCGTACCAAGCGGGTGTATTTACCATTGAAGACCTTTTATCCGGCAAATTAACGCCCGGCGGCAACGGGAATTACCTGTTCACCAAAGTCAGCTGGATCAAGGCTAACGGTTATACGGAAGACCTCGGCGCATTGGATACCTGGTCCTTCGGTTTTAAACAATTGATAGAGGGGTGCAGGATGGCCGTGATGCCAGGCACTTATTATTTCCACCGGCGCGGGCACGAATCTTACTACATCCGTGATGCCTGGAAAAAAAGAAGGTCGGTGTCCCTAAGGCTGATCAAGCTGATCATCAATTATATCGACAGGATAAACCCGGAAGATGTGGATTATATCTTCTCAAAAAAAGGGAGGTATAGCTGGTTTGACAACCTGTCAAAACGGCCCATCAGGCTGAATAAGGGAACCGGCGGCGATGCAGTTTGGGAAGAACATGAAATAAAAAAAGGGCTGGCAGGTACCATAAAGGATAAGGCAAACTATTATAAAACACGTTTATCACAAAAATTAGGTAAGGGGTAGATGGCCAATTTGATAACATACCTGCGGAAGTTTAAAGGTTTTGTTAAAGGCGAGATGGCCTGGAACAGGAAATACGCCGGTTACAAAAAACAACTGGAATATTTCAGGGAACAGGTGGGCCTGGGTGTTGAAATAACCGAGTATGCTTGCCTGGACGATAATACCGGGACAACGCCGGTGGAACCGCACTATACTTATCACCCCGCCTGGGCCGCAAGAGTTTTAGCGCAGCTGAAGCCTGCTAAGCACATTGATATATCATCGACAACGAAATTCGGTACCATCGTTTCGGCTTTTATCCCTTTTGAATTTTACGATTATCGCCCTGCTGATATTCATTTATCGGGCTTCACGTCAGGCAAGGCAGATTTGGTAAACCTGCATTTTGAAACGGGCTCTATCGAAAGCTTGTCCTGCATGCATACGGTGGAGCATATTGGGCTGGGCCGTTACGGCGATCCGATTGATATTAACGGCGACAAAAAGGCCATGAAAGAACTGCAGCGGGTCGTCAAAAAAGATGGCAGCCTATTATTTGTAGTGCCGATTGGCAACCCGAGGATAGAATTTAACGCCCACAGGGTATATGCTTATGACACCATTATTACCGCCTTTGACGAAATGGATTTGAAAGAATTTGCACTGATTCCCGATGATTTCGAAAAGGTTGGTTATGTGATCGATCCTCCGCGGGAGTTGATCGACAAACAGCACTGGGGCTGCGGTTGTTTTTGGTTTATCAAAAAATGATCGCCGTACGACTGGAGGGCCGGCTGGGCAACCAGCTTTTTCAATACGCATTTGCTTACGCCACCGCAAAAAAGCTTAATACTTCCTTTTATCTTGACAAAAGTGTCGATAATTTTTTGTTGCCAAAATATTTTGAGGTAAAGCAAGATTTTGCGGCTGCGCTTGACCAAAATGTTTTCGCTATCCGCGGCTTTAAAAATTTTTTCCAGGTTTACCTGCGCAAGGGGTTTTACGGTGTATTAAAGGCGGTGTGTTTCGGCAATAAGACCACTAAAGTTGGCAATGAGGATGCTCCGGCAGTCGCGTTACAGGAATTGAAAAACAATCGTTTTTATATTGGCTACTTTCAGTCGGTTAGTTATTTCGTCGATTTTAGCGAAGATATCCGGAACTTATTCCAGGTTAGGCCAAATTTTGCCGGTGCTTTCAAAAATGTATGGCAGGAGATGCAGAAAGACAAAAAAAAGGCTGTCGTGCATATTCGCCGCGGCGATTATGTTGATTTGAATATGTCGTTGCCGGCCAGTTATTATCGCGCGGCGATTGCTGCCCTTGGGACGGAAGGCATTCAATATATTTTCATTTCGGACGACCCTGATTTTGTCAGGAAGGAATTTGAATATGTAGAAAACGCTTATATATCGACCCATAGCGAAATTATCGACCTGCAGCTACTTGCCCACGCAGATTTTTGCATATTGTCCAATAGTTCTTTCAGCTGGTGGGGGGCATGGTTGAACAACAATCCCCAAAAAAAAATATTTGCACCAAAATATTGGGTCGGCTTTAAGGAAAAACGGGAATTTCCCGTCGGAATAGGCGACACACTCGATATTAACTGGATAACAGTATGAAAAAAAGCCTCCGAAAAATTTTACGCGGCATGTTGATATTTCTTTTCGGCCGGGAAAAATTGGTTTTTCTGCTCACCAACGCTGCGGAAAAACGCGTGCTGGGCCTCAAATCCGAGGGTTATTTGCATGATATAGGTTGGGTGCAATCTATTAAAACGGAAAGTGTAGTGGACATTGCCGGGCAACCTATTCCCTGGATCACTTATCCGGCTATTGCTTTTTTATCGGGGAGGCTCAATAAAGACCTGGAGCTTTTCGAATTCGGCAGCGGAAATTCGACATTATATTATGCAGAGCGGGTAGCCCTTGTTAAAAGCGTTGAAAACGATCAGTTTTGGTACGAAAAGATCAAAACGACCATGCCCGCAAATTCCGAATTATTTTACAGTGAATTGGTGTACGGCGGCGCGTATTGTACCTATGCGGCAAAAACCAACAGGCTGTATGACATTATTGTAGTGGACGGCCGCGACCGCGTTAATTGCTGCAAAAACAGCATAGCTTCGTTAAAGCCCGGCGGAGTTGTAATACTTGATGACGCCGAGCGCAGCGCATACCATGAAGGCGTCGGCTTCATGTTAAAAAACGGTTTTAAAAAAATAGATTTTTGGGGCATGGCGCCGCTTGTCAACTATCAAAAGTGCACCACGCTGTTTTACCGGGACGGTAACTGTTTTGCCATCTAAACAACAGATCGCGATTCTATATGAAAAAAACACTTCGGTTTGCGACCCGGGCAATGTCAAAATTGGTAGGTAAAAAAAACCTCGAATCAATGTTGATATACAGCGCAAAATCGATAAATGTCAATCTGCTTGAACATGGCCTGGTGCAAATTGAGGGAACCGCCGACGTTCAGGGCGAACTGGACAGCGAACGCCGTTTTATGAAAGAGCTATTACCTAAGCTTATTGGGGATAAAAAAAACCAGGTATTTTTTGATGTTGGCGCTAATACCGGCAATTATTCCAAAGAGCTTAGTAAAAGCTTCCCCACCACGCTGATCTATTCATTTGAGCCGGTGCGCGAAACCTACGAAAAACTGGTAAGTAATACCGAAAACAGTAAAATACGTGCGGTGAACCTGGGGATGAGTGATAAAATAGGGGACGGTGAAATTTATAACACTGTAAACAATGCCAATTCCGAATGGGCTTCGATGTACAAAGACGTTTTCTCGGGAGTATTCCAAAAGGACGCCCGGCTTGAAACGATCAGTTTCAAAATGGATACTATTGACAATTTCTGTAGTTCGGAAGGGATAAGCCGTATCGACTTTTTAAAAATTGACGTTGAGGGCCATGAGCTGTTTGTGCTAAAGGGTGCGGGGAATATGTTGCTGAATAAAGCGATAAGTGTTATTCAGTTCGAATTCAACTCGCACGACGTTTTTTCACGTGTTTTCCTGAGGGATTTTTACCTGCTATTAAAGGGTTTTGATTTTTATAGAATTACGCAAAACGGTATCGTAAAACTTGGGCCATATCGTACGTCAAATGAAATATTTGTGCTGCAGAATTTTCTCGCAGTTCAGTCTGACCTGAGTTCCCGGTTGGATTCATTAACGGTGGCCTGATTAAATTAAAATCTGCCACCAATGATCGGTCAACCTTAAAAAAACATTGTTCAGGCCCTGCTTAAAAGATCAGTTATGAGTCTCGCCCCCATCGTTTTGTTTGTTTATAATAGACCGGAACACACAAGGGAAACTTTGAATGCGCTTGCAGCCAATAGTTTGTCCGGGGAGTCGGACCTTTATATTTATGCTGACGGCCCGAAAGCCGATGCCAGTGCAGAATTAATTGCGCAGGTAAACGAAACAAGGAAGGTGATCCATGAAAAACGTTGGTGCAGGCAGGTAAGCATTGTGGAAAGTAAGTTTAACCGCGGCCTGGCAAATTCGGTTATCAACGGCGTTACCGAAGTGATAAATAAACATGGCCGCGTGATTGTATTGGAGGATGACCTGGTAACCCACCCTTTTTTTCTCACTTACTTGAATTATTACCTTATGGTGTACGAGAATGAAGAAAAGGTGATATCCGTACACGGGTACGTTTACCCCGTTAAAAAAAAAATCCCCGGGCCATTTTTTTTAAGGGGCGCCGATTGCTGGGGATGGGCAACGTGGAAAAGGGGCTGGGATTTATTTGAACCTGACAGTAAAAAACTTTTGGATCAAATAATGGAAGGGAACCAGGTTAGAGAATTCAATTTTAAAAACGCCTACGATTACCGCTCCCTGCTCGAGGCACAGGTTTCCGGGCAGATTGATTCCTGGGCCATAAGATGGTATACCGCAGCGTTTTTACTAAATAAGCTAACTTTGTATCCGCCGGTCTCGCTGGTGTACAATATCGGGCACGACGGAAGCGGAACGCACAAAGATACCATCGACCAAACCGGGCGGGATCGTTTTAATTTTGAAAGGTTCGATTTAAAGTTTATTGCGCCGGTGGAAGACAGGTCGGCAAAAAAGCAGGTTGAGATTTATTTGAAAGGCAGCAATTTTTTTTGGCGGCAGATAAAGCAAAAAATAAGGTCATTATACCGCAAGTGATACGTTGAATAAAGAAAGATAAAACATGATCGACACGATAACCCAAAACAACCAACTATTTGCCATCATTATTTCGCACCGGTTTAACGAGCCAGGCATACATTTCTTTACCGAAAATCAGCTTTCGCAGCAACTGGCCTATATGAAACACCCTGCGGGTAAGCTGATCGACCCGCATGTGCATAACCCGGTACCGCGCGAAGTGCACTATACCCAGGAAGTGCTGTTTATCAAAAGCGGGAAGGTACGGGTGGATTTTTATAGTGATGAACAGGAATACCTGGAAAGCCGCGTTTTGGAAACCGGCGACACCATTTTGCTGGCCACAGGGGGCCATGGGTTTGAAATGCTGGAGGAGACGGAAATGATTGAAGTAAAGCAGGGCCCCTACGCAGGCGAGGAAGATAAAACAAGGTTTATACCCAAAAAGCGATAAAATGTCATTTATCCCGGTTAACGAGCCACTCCTGAACGGTAACGAAAAGAAATACCTTGCCGACTGCATCGACTCCGGCTGGATATCATCCGAAGGGCCTTATGTAAGCCGGTTTGAAGAGCAGATGGCCGCCAGGGCAGGTAGAAAATTCGGGGTGGCGGTATGCAACGGCTCAGTCGCCATCGATGCAGCCGTGCTGGCTTTGGGTATCGGCCTGGGGCATGAAGTGATCATGCCAACCTTCACCATCATTTCATGCGCTGCAGCGGTGATCAGGGCCGGCGCGACGCCGGTTTTGGTGGACGCCGACCCGGACACCTGGAATATGGATGTAAACCAGGTAGAGGCGAAGATAACCCCGAACACCAGGGCCATTATGGTGGTGCACATTTATGGCTTACCTGTGGATATGGACCCGGTGCTGGCCATCGCAAAAAAATATGGCCTTAAAATTATTGAGGACGCCGCCGAAATGCATGGCCAAACCTATAAAGGCCGGCCCTGCGGCAGCTTTGGCGATATCAGCACTTTTAGCTTTTACGCCAACAAGCACATCACTACCGGCGAGGGCGGAATGGTTGTTACCGATAGTGAAGAACTCGCCGAAAAATGCCGTTCAGTGCGCAATTTGTGCTTTGTGCCAGGCAAACGTTTCCTGCATTACGAGCTGGGCTTTAATTTCAGGATGACCAATATGCAGGCGGCTATGGGCGTTGCCCAATTAGAACGGTTAGATGAGTTTATCGCCATAAAAAGAAAAATGGGTGAAAAATATACCGCCTTGTTAAAAGATGTGGGACAGATAACCCTTCCGGTGGTACGAACCGGCTATGCCGAAAATATTTACTGGGTATATGGTATTATGTTAAAGCCGGGCTGCGATTCGGATGCCGACAAGGTAATGGCAGCGCTGGGTAAAGAAAAGATTGGTACCCGGCCTTTCTTTTGGAACATGCACGAGCAGCCCGTTTTTAACGAAATGGGCTTGTTTTTGAACGAAAAATATCCGGTGGCTGAACAGATGGCACGCATGGGGTTTTACCTGCCAAGCGGCATGGCGCTGACTGATAGCCAGATAGAAACCGTGGTTGACAAATTTAAGAAAATAATGGCTGATGGATAGATTCGGACGCTACGCAAGATATTACGACCTCCTTTATAAAGACAAAGACTATACCGGCGAAGCCGGATATGTAAACAAACTCATCAAACTTTACAGCCCCCACGCGGCATACCTATTGAACCTGGGTTGTGGCACGGGTAAGCATGATTACGTGCTGGCTCGCGGCGGCTATCATGTTACAGGTGTCGACATGTCGGCTGAAATGGTAGCCCAGGCGATTGACAACACCCCGGACGAAATACGGCCGCAGCTTGATTTTGTAAACGGCGACGCCAGGAGTGCAAATCTTCAAAAGACCTTTGACGCAGTTGTTTCGCTCTTTCATGTACTGAGTTACCAGGTGAGTAACCAGGATGCGGCAGATATGATTGACACCGCCTGCCGACACCTGGAGGTTAATGGTTTATTTATTTTCGACTGCTGGTACGGCCCGGGTGTGATGACCGACCCGCCGGAGGTCAGGACAAAACAAATGGCGGATGAAGCGATAACGGTTACCCGGCTGGCCGTACCAGTGGTGCATTCGCTTCAAAATGTAGTGGATGTCAATTATACCATTAAGATCAGCGAGGCTGGTTCAGATGAAGTGACCGAGATAAAAGAGCTCCATAGAATGCGCTATTTCTTTGTTCCTGAAATAGAATTGCTGATTAAAAATAAGTTCAAATTGCTTTCCGTGAAAGAGTGGCTGACCGATGCCGAGCCAACATTAACTTCCTGGAATGCCGTATTTGTTTTACAAAAAATATAATGAAAATCGGGATTTGGGTAAATGAGCCGTTAAACAAAATATCAGGCGGCGGATTTACCTATTTTAACGCCCTTATAGCCGGGATCGACAATTTTAACTTCGGCCCGGAAATGGAGATCGTCCTCCTTTCGGCCCATGATCTTAGCGGTTTTTCAAAACAGGCCATCAATGTAAAGCCACACCAGCGCGAACACAATGTTGCTGTTAAGCTATTCCGGAAAGGCCTTAAGATCATTTCAAAAACCGCGTTCAGAAACTGGATCAGCCTGCTCGATCAAAAAGAAAAAAAGAAAAAAGATCATTCGATAGCCGGATACCTTAAAACGCAGGGGGTGAAAATTATTTTCTACCCCTTGCCTTGCTCGGCGGTTATCGGCGGTATTCCCTACATGGTAAACAATTGGGACCTGGCGCACTATACTACCTATGCCTTCCCTGAAACTGTGGATGACGGCGGTTTTGACAGGCGTAACGAGTGGTACAAAAATGTGATGCCTTCGGCGCTGATGATTTTGTGCGAATCGGAGGCGGGTAAGCGCGAGATAGTTCGATACTTAAGCATCAACCCCGATAAAATAAAGATATTGCCGTTATTTTGTTCCGATGCGTTTATCAGGATGCAGGTTGCGCCGGCCGAACAGGAAAAAAACCTGGCTAACCTGGGGTTGACAGCCGGCAAATTCTTTTTTTATCCGGCGCAATTTTGGGCGCATAAAAACCACTATCATTTGGTAATGGCATTTGCTAAGTTCGTTAAAACCTACCCGGAGCATAAGCTTTTATTTTGCGGCAGCGATAAGGGTAATATCGATTACATAAAAACGCTGGTGCAAGCGCTTAAACTTGAGCAAAGCGTGATTTTCGGCGGGTTTATTGAGGATGATGCCTTGTTTAGCCTCTACAAAAACGCCTCGGCTATGGTGATGCCGACCTTTTTCGGGCCGACAAATATCCCACCGATAGAAGCGATGTTTTTAGGATGTCCGGCTTTGTTGTCGGACATTGAAGGACACCGGGAGATAATGGCTGACGGCGCGCTTTATTTCGACCCTTTGGATGATGAAGCCATTTTTGAAAGCATGGAAGCGATCATGGACGACCAAACAAGGAAACTTGTAATCGCGAACCAGGAGAAGCAGGCCAAGATCACGCCACATTCTATTGAAAAGGCTTTGATAAAATTGGAAGCTCATTTCTACGAAGCCATTAATATACGAAACTGCTGGGAGTAATATGAGCACTTTAAAAAATTATTTTTTAAAACTATTCAAGAGTCATTTTTCTGGGAAAAAGCAATTTCAAAAATTTTTCAACTTTACAAAAATTTTATCGATTCAGGGACTCAATTTTGGTGACGGCGGCGCCATTGAAACCGGTGGCGAAGCCACCCTTATGCGCCTGCTTGAAAAAAGGTATACAGAAAACCGCACCTACATTATATTTGATGTTGGCGCTAACCAGGGTGGTTATTGCAGTGCTTTATTAGCGAATATCGGTATTAAAGACTTGCAGGTATGGTGTTTTGAGCCTGCGCCCGGTACGTTCAAAATACTGCAAACCAATCATGGCGCAAAGGATAATGTGTTTTTATATAATATTGGTTTCAGTAACGAAAGCGGGGATATTCCATTGTATCATACAGGAAACCAATGGGATATGGCTTCTCTTTTTCAGCCGGAGCCCAGCCATGGTGGAAAAGGAAAGGGTTCGGATTTTGAATTGGTAACCATAAAAACTATAGATGATTTTATTTCCGAAAATAGTATACCTTACATAGATCTTTTAAAAATGGATATAGAGGGAAATGAACTTAACGCCCTTAGGGGCGCTGAAAGTGCTATAGAATCGAATAAGATCAAAGCGATTCAATTTGAATTCGGTGTGTGCAATATTGATTCGCGTACTTTTTTCCGAGATTTTTGGAACTTATTATCGCCGCGATATAATATTTTCAGGATCGTAAAAAACGGATTGCAGCCTGTGACCCACTATACAGAATATGACGAAGTGTTTTCAACAATTAATTACTACGCTGAGTTGAAATGAACGTTGACCTGTCGTATGTCATTGCCACCCGGAACCGCCTTTCTTTCCTAAGCATCACGTTGGACCGCTTAATAAGCGAACTGCAGGCCGGTGAAGAAATTATAGTGGTTGACAGCAACAGTACAGACGGCTCAAAAGAATACCTGCAGCAACTTTTTGAGCAGGGGAAAATTCACCAGTTTATTTCTGAGCCGGACAAAAACCAGGCACATGGCTGGAATAAAGCCATGCTGATGGCACGCGGCGGGATCATCAAAAAAATCATCGATGACGATGTGTTTTGCTATGCCGCTATCCGCAGGTGCAAAGACTTTATGCTGGGGCATCCCGAAGTGAATGTAGTAATCTCCAACGACCTGGCAAGTTCGCTGAATGATTACCGGCAAATTCAAAAAATGAGCCGATTACCGCAGTTTGAAAAGTGGAGAGACGGCATGGTTCCGTCATTTACTTTTGGAGATGTGCATTTGCTTATTCGCAAAAGTTCGCTGTCGTTAATCGGGTTGTACAGTACGAGCTTTATCATGATGGACTGGGAATATTCATTGCGGATAAGTTATCTTAGAGCAAATATTGCCTACTTTACGGGATACAACGCGCTCTCGGTGGCCCACCTGCAAAGTGTTTCGTCACTAAGAAATGAGAAATTGATTGCCCAGCAAGGAAGGAGAGGTTGCATTTTTTACGAATACAAAGGCGATGGCGCCGGTATCAGCACTTGGTCTAAAATAAAGATCGCCGCCGGCAAAAGGTTTAAACCTGCCGGTCCGGAAAGTGAATCAACGGCAGGGTTGGCCGCGAACGATATCGCTGCCGTTTACAATTATTATTACGATTACCTTAATGCGTTGAATAGCTCGCAGGAGTCAACTTTTTTAATTAAGGCTTGAGCAGGATACCTTTTGGCTAAATGCATTATAAAACTCCGGTTTCAAAACGGGCTGACTTTCGAGGGGTTCAAAAAAGAGGTTTTTGATATCGAAGGGCTATCATCGTTTTACCAGTTTGAAGAATCTTCCGATCCCGATTTTATTATTTTCGGTCCTTATGGGAATGACCTGCCGCCAAGAGGAAATTATGTGCGGATAGGTTATTTTTGCGAGAACATCAAACCCGATCTGTCCATTTGCGAGTGGGCATTCGGGGTCCCGCGGGAGGAAGACATCAAAGCACCCAATTATAAACGTATCCAGTGGCATGGTTTAGACCCGCATTCACTATTAAAAAAAACCGGTTACGATCCTGAACAGGCAGCAGCCTCAAAAACAAAGTTTTGCAACTTTTTATACTCGAATAAGGTACCCTACAGGGAGGCCTTTTTTAAGGAGCTTTCCAAATACAAAAAGGTGGACGCTCCCGGTCGCTCGATGAACAACATGCCTTCGATAGATACGCTGTACAAAGGCGACAAATGGGAAATAAAAAAGCAATTTCTCTCTCCCTATAAATTTACTATCGCCTTTGAAAATGATATTTTCCCCGGTTATCAAACAGAGAAACTGTACGATGCGATGATGGCCGACAGCATCCCTATTTATTGCGGCGACCCGTTTGTGGGCGATATCTTTAACACCAAAAGTTTTATCAATGCGACCGAATATCTGCCCAAAAAAAATCAGCGATTAAGTGACACGCTGACCAGCGCCGGCCAGATGGATTTTGCCGACATACGCCCCGCCTTTTTAAAAAGCCCGCAAAACCGGCTCAAAAGAAAAATAAAAAGCTATATCAGGGCGGCAAAAACCAGCCTGCAATTCTCGGGGACGGATTTTGCGCCGCTGATCGAACAGATCATAGCGCTTGATACCACCCCGGGCTTATATCAGCAATACCTTGGCGAACCCTGGTTTAAAAACAATACCATACCCGAAAACGCCTCCACAAAAAAAAGGTGGATGGAAATTTTCGATAAAAATTTAAAATGAAACGGACCCTCCAGGGATTTATCAGGACATTGGCAAAAATAACCGGCCGCAAGAACCTCGAAAAATTGTTGATTTTTAGCGCAAAATCCATCGACACCGATCTGCTTAAGCACGCGCAAATTCAAATTGGTGGGTCGGGTAGTGTAAGCGAAAATAATGGCGAGCGCTTATTTATCGAAAATATACTTCCCTGTTTCCTAAATAGCACTGCGGGCACGATATTATTTGATGTTGGCGCCAACGTAGGCAATTATGCTTTGGCGCTTAGAAATCACTTTTCGGGTGTTGCAATTTACGCTTTCGAACCAGTAAAAAAAACCTTCGATATACTTGAGAAAAATACCGGGGGGCAGCAAATCAGCGTGTACAATTTAGGTTTTAGCGATAAACCTGGTGAAGGCAGGATTTTTAATACAGTTAATAGCGAAGACACAGAAATAGCATCGATGTATCACGATGTATTTAGCGGGGTATTTAACAGCGGGGCTGAAATCACTTCGGATCAATTTTCAATGGACACTATTGATCAATTTTGCGGCGCAAATAATATATCGGCTATCGATTTTTTGAAAATCGACGTGGAAGGACATGAGTTATTTGTGTTAAAAGGTGCGTCGGAAATGATCAGGAATGGCGGCTTTAAAATTATCCAGTTCGAGTTTAACTCGCATAATGTGTATTCGCGCGTATTCTTGCGGGATTTTTACCTGGCTTTGGAAAATTTTGAATTCTACCGGATCATCCAGGACGGACTGCTAAAATTAGGTCCATACAGTCCATTAAACGAAATATTTGTCCAGCAAAATTTATTGGCAGTACGAAAAGACATTTGCCATTTGATAAACCCGGTTTTTTTAAGAGCATTAAGCGCTTAAGCTGAATATACGGTGATAATTTAAGGCCGGGAACGAAATATCCTTATTGATGAAAAAAGCAGCAACGATCTTTATCAGGATAATATCAAAAATAGTTGGGGAAAAAAACCTTGGGCGAGCATTTGTTTACGGCGCAAAGTCGACTAATGTAAACCTGCATGTAAGCGGGCTGTTGCAGGTAGGCGCGGGGACAACCGTTCATTTAGAGAACGGCAGTGAGCAGTTCTTCATAAAAAATATACTGGCGCCGCTTTTAAAAAAAGTAAATCAGCCTGTTTTGTTTGATGTGGGCGCAAACGTTGGCAATTATACCCGGTCGCTTAACGAACAATTACCCGGAGCGAAAATCTTTTCTTTCGAACCCGTTGAAAAGACCTTCAATGAATTGAAAGTGAATGTTGAGGGTAAGTCAAATCCGGTTAATATTGGCTTTGGCAGTGCGCCGGGGAAGGCCATTTTATACAACACGGTTAATACCAATGCAAGTGAACTGTCTACCACGCATAAGGAAATTTTAAACGATATTTTTAAAAGTACCGGCGAAATTGCAGCGATAGAATTTGAGACCGATACCATCGATCTTTTCTGCTCAAAAAATGGCATCGATAAAATCGATTTTTTAAAGATCGATGTGGAAGGGAATGAACTATCGGTGCTGAGAGGCGCTGAAAAAATGCTGGCCGCAGACGGCATTAAGATTATCCAGTTTGAAATTAACGCCCATAACATTTATGCGCGGGTTTTTTTGCGCGACTTTTACCTCCTGCTGAAAGATTTTGAATTTTTCAGGCTGAAAACAGATGGCATGATGAGTTTGGGTGAACACAAGCCCATCAATGAAATATTTACTGCCCAAAATATCGCGGCTATTCATAAAACGGTTGTTCCGCATATTGACAGCCAGTACATATTCACGATATGAGTGTCCCGCTGGTATCTATCATTATTCCCGTTTATAATTCTGAAAAACATTTAGCCGACTGTATCCGATCGGCTATTGCACAAACCTGGGCACATAAGGAAATTATTGTGGTGGATGATGGCTCGATGGATAACTCGCTGCACATTGCCCGCAGTTTTGAATCGAACGGGGTAAAGGCGCTGGCGCAGGAAAATGGCGGTGCATCGGCGGCCCGCAATACAGGGTTAAGCGCTGCAAAGGGAGATTATATCCAGTTTTTGGATGCAGATGACCTGATCAGTCCCGATAAAATAACGGGACAGGTGAATTGTTTGCAGGGTTCGTTAACGCAGCTGGCTATTTGTAAAACGGTTCATTTTTCCGATGGGGAAGATCCTCGTCAGGGAGTTGAAAGTAAGGATTGGTTTTATAAAGAGCATGCTGACCCGGTTGACTTTTTAATTAAACTTTACGCCGGCGAAGATACTCTGCCGGGATATGGTGGAATGGTGGCTATCCATTCGTGGCTCAGCCCGCGCAGGTTAATCGATAAGGTGGGGCCATGGAATGAAAGCCTGAACCTTGATGACGACGGGGAATTTTTTTGCCGCGTGGTGTTGGCTTCAGAAGGAATAAAGTTTACCCCGGCCGGCATTAATTATTATCGGAAGTTTGATAACCGCCAAAACCAATCAGCGCAAAAAAGCCAACGTGCGGTGGAAAGTGCTATTGCCGCGATTGACCTGAAATTAGCCCATCTAAAGGAAAAAACCACTGCCCCGATAGTCGACAGCGTTTTTGCAAAGCATTATTGGTGGACGGGTGTTTTGGCCTATCCGCAATTTAAAAGCCTGTCGAAATACTGCATTGAGAAAGCAGAACAACTGGGTTACAGCGGCGAGAAATATGTTGGCGGCCGGAGCGGCCATCTGCTGGCGGCAATTTTGGGATGGAAAAACGCAAGGCTGATAGCGGCCTGGCGCCAGTCATTTAAACGGTCATGGGCCTGAAAGCAAAAGCCATTTATTTGGCGCGGCAGTTTCCTTTCATCTATCCAAGAAAGATCGTCACCTCCTGCCAGGAATGGATCGTTAAACAGGGAAAACAAAGGGGCGCATATTTTAGCCAGCGCGGACCCTGGTGGAAAGACATTTTCCCGGTCGATTTTTTACATCACCCGGCCCCCAAAACACTCGGCGTACCAAACGACAAAGTGTTTTTCACAAATCAAAACTACCCGACTCCCAAGGCTTCATTATTCTATCTGCAAAACACTTACCTGTTGGGTCATAAAGGCTTTATTTTATCGGCAAAAAATGAATTGTTTCAGGAGTTTACGCACAACTTTAACGTTTCATCATTAAAAAAGCTCCTATGGAAAAACCCGTTTTACACTTTTGGAAGCGGCGTCAGGAAAATATCTGGCTCCGGCGCCGTACTAATATCGCCCGAAAGCCACAACTATTACCATTGGTTAAGCGATGTGCTGCCGAGAATTAAATTGTACGAGCCTGTTTTTGGGCAGATCGATCATTTTTGCGTAGCGTCGAACGTACCGGCTAAATTTTTGGAGATTTTAAAGGAATTTGGCATTCCGGCGGAGAAAATCCTGCTGGTCGGCGAAAGGGAAAAGCTTCACTTCGACCATTTGTATGTTTCATCGCTGCCGGGAAGCGAAGGCCGTGCGCCGAAATGGGCGGTGGACTATACCCGCGAAAAGCTGATAAAGGCTGACGGCCAAAAGCCGTCAAAGAAAATATACTTCAAACGTGGCGACGACGTCGAACGAAAGATTTTAAATGAAGCAGCGCTGATCGCCTTGCTGGTAAATGAAGGCTTTGAAATTGTTGATCCCGGTGCGATGAGCATACCGGCGCAGATCAAATTAATGAACGAGGCGGCAGTGGTTATCGGCGCGCATGGAGCGGCACTGACCAACCTGCTTTTCTGCCCGGATGGCGCCTCGGTGATCGAAATTTTTTCGCCTGACTATTTTCGAACGGATTGTTATTATACGTTGTCGGCAATCTTAAATTTTGACTACTGGTACATCGTTGGTGAAAAATCAAAAGATGGCAAATGGGGCGATATGATAGTTGACCAGGAACTGATAAAACAAACTTTGCGGCACATATCGGACATTGAAAAGTTCCCCAAAAACATTGAACAGCGCTCGTAACATATTAACTATCGCCACCGGCAAAAAGCTGTACCTGGATATGGCCGTTAATCTCGCCCGCTCCTTCAGGTTATGGAACTCCGGAAATGATATAAAATTTTACCTGGCAACCGATCAGCCTGCCGGCCTGCCGGCGGACGTGAAGGACTTTGTTGAAACCATTGCGCTGCAACCGGGTGAATTAGGCGATGGTTTTTCGCCAAAATTGCACCTGGACAAGCTGGCCCCCGAAGGCCAAACCTTATTTATCGATAGCGACTGCCTTATTTATGGCGACATAAAGCCTGTTTTCGAAAAGTTTGCCGGGCACCCTGTTTCCGTGGTGGGCCACTATATTTCATCCGGTGAGTGGTTTGGCGACGTAGGGGCTATCTGCAAAAAATACAAAGTGATGAGCATGCCCAAGTTTAACGGCGGCATCTATTATCTCGAAAATGGGGAAAAGGCAAAAAAACTTTATGAACTGGCGCGACAGTTAGAGCAGCAATATGACGAGATCGGTTTCGTGCCATTGCGTAACCGCCCGAATGACGAGGTGATCATCAGCCTGGCGATGGCGCTGAATGATGAAACGCCGTTTATCGATGATGGAACCATTATGAGCGACCCGCTGTCTTGCCCGGGCAAATTCAAAACTGACGTGCTTAACGGCAAAACCTTTTTAGAAAACCCGCCAAATCCAAGCCCGCTGCACCAGGACTGGTACCCCTTTGAAAAGGTAAGCCCGCTAATCATTCATTTCCTGGGGCACCATGTGCAAAGCTACCAGTATAAAAAGGACGCGTATCGTTTGAGCAAACTGCACCAATCATCGATCAGCTTTGCTGAAAAACTCAAATCCGATCTGTTCATCGAATGGCCCATGCGCGCAAGGGCCGCATTTAAAAATATGCTGAGGCCGCTTTATAAATTGATTTTCGGCACCCGGCGCATTAAACCATCTGAAAGACTTTAGTTTGAAGAAAAACCTCATTATCGGCACCGCGACAGGTTATCGGTACGCAGCGATGCAATATTTTTTCACCTCGCTACAAGACATTGGTTTTGACGGGGACGTCGTAATTTTGGTTAGCGACCAGATCGACCCGGAAACTGAAAAACAACTGACCGACCAGGGGATCATCCTGGTCTATATTAAAGAGAAAGCGCTTCGGTTTACTAAAAAATACGCCAATTCAAGGCTATGGAAAATTCATTACCTGCCGCACAGGCTTTGGTTTGCGGCGCTGAATTACGGCGCCGATAAAATAGCGCGCCTGAGCAGGTATGTAAAAAAATTTCACTTAATATCAGGCTCGCGCTACTGCTTCTATTACGATTACCTGCTGGAAAATAAGGATAAATATCACTATGTTTTGCTAACGGACGTGAGGGACGTGGTTTTCCAGGCAGATCCATTTAAAGACCTTGACCGGGCCGATATCTTGAATTTTTACGAGGAAGAAAACACCATTGCAAACAGTTTTTACACCTCGTACTGGATAAAACATGCCTTCGGCAAAAGGGCGCTGGGGACGATAACAGAAAAAATGAGCATTTGCTCGGGCACTACTATTGGTTCGGTCAACCGTATCCTGAAATACCTGGAAACCATGATCGCTACACAAGCCCGGATCACCGCCGGCCTAACCGGCCTGGGCGGCTTTGACCAGGGTGTGCACAATTATTTGATCTACAATAACTATTTCCCCGGATCGCGTATAACAACTAACACCGATGCAGAAGTTGCCACACTTGGCGAGTCGACATCGATATGGTTTAACGATGAAAACGAATTGGTTAACCGCGACAAGAAAGTAATACCGGTTGTTCACCAGTTCGACCGGTTCCCGGAAATGAAATTTAAGGCGTTGGCTTAATAATACCCCGTGGCAGATATCACCATCATCATCCCGACTTATAACCGCCTTTGGTGCCTGCCTGCCGCTATTGAAAGCTGCCGTGATAACCAATGCTCCGTAGAAATTATTGTGGTGGATGACGGCAGCACCGATGGTACCTGGGACTGGCTGCAGCAGCAAAGTGGAATTGTGGCCTTACATCAGGCCAATTGCGGCAAATGCCCTGCGGTAAACAGGGCATTTGCACAGGCAGGCGGAAAGTATGTGCGCTTCCTGGATTCGGATGACGAGGTAGCGCCAGGCGCTAACGATGCGCAGTTTGAACTGGCTGAAGCAAATTCGGCAGACATAGTGGTGAGCGGTTATCGTTTGGTGGATGAAAACCACCAATTGCTCCGCGAACAACCCTGGACGATGTGCGATGATTTTATTGCCCAACAATTGGGCGAATGTGACAGTTCGCATTATTCGGCTTATTTGTTTAAGAGGTCGTTTATAAATGATATCCCCCACCGCCCGGAATATGCCTTCCGCGACGACCGACTTTTTGTGCTGGAGGCGGCTTTAAAACATCCCAAAGTCGTAGTTCATGAAGGGTTGGCGCTCATGCACACTGAGCACAAACTGGAGCGGTTGCAGGTAAGTGAGGGGCAAAAACAAATGGTGCAGAATACACAGCATTTGAACATCTACAAAACTATTTTCGCACAGCTCAAAAAAAATGGCGGGCTAACCATGCGGCGAATAAAGGCGGCCGAAAAAATTTTATGGCCGCTATGCCATTGGATTGCTAAAACGGATATTAATGAAGCAGCAGAAGTTTTTAACTGGATAAAAACGTTCGATCCGGATTTTAAGATACCCGAGGGCGGCGCCCTGGGAAAATTGTATAATAAGATCGGCTTCAAGGCCACGGAAAGGCTATTGCGTCTGCGGCGGTTGGTGAAATATGGATAGACCCGGCAAACCGCTAAATCTTTTTTATGAGGAGCCCGACCCCGACCGCTGGTTTAAATACGACCGCTACCCGCGCAGGATCATCCGCCGGCTGGTGAGAGGAAAAGAACGACCGGGAGGGGTGATGATGATCGCCATTAATTTGATGAAAGGCTTGGACAAAATTGGCGTTCGTTACCGTTTTAACGACTACAGTCATATCAAAAAACACCCGGAAGAAGTCGCCTGCATCATTGGCAAACCACAGGTTTTGTTTGACAAAAAGTGGCAAAACCCGGTGATCTTCGGTGCCGGCATTTATTCGCACCCTATTGAATGCGCTGATTTGTTTGAGCTGTACCCCAACGTCAAACGTTTCCTGGTGCCGGGTGAATGGATGCGCAAAATGTGCGAACCCTACTATGGCAATAAGGTGATTGCCTGGCCGGTAGGCATTGATGCCGAACAATGGAAGCCTGCCGGAGAGGCAAAAACTATTGATTTCCTTATCTACGATAAAATACGCTGGAACAAGGAGCAAATAGAGGAGGAATTGGTTAAACCGATTACCGAAATCCTGGACCGGCAAAAGCTGCGTTATCAATTTATCCGCTATGGTAACTATACCCATGCAGAATTGATGAAAAAACTAAAGGCGTCAAAGGCTGTTATTTTCCTTTGCGAACACGAAACGCAGGGTTCGGCCTACCAGCAAATTCTTGCGACAAATACACCCATACTTGCCTGGGACCGGGGCGGTTATTGGCGGGACCCGGCTTATTATCCCGACAGGGTAAAATACCAACCTGTCACTTCAGTGCCTTATTGGGACAAGCGCTGCGGGATAAAATTTAGCGGAGCGGCCGACTTTGACGAAAAGCTTCAGTTGTTTTTAGCCATGTTGCCCGAGTTTAAGCCACGGGACTATATTGAGGAAAACCTGACCCTGGAAAAGTGCGCCGAAAAATACCTGGCTATTTATACCACTGTTGAAAGGGAGCTGGCATGAGGATATTGCTCATCATGGATCCGGGCATATCGGTACCGCCAAAAACCTATGGCGGCCATGAGCGGCTGGTTTATTTATTTGCGGAGGAATACAAAAAACTTGGGCACCAGGTGACGCTGCTGGCCGGACCCGAATCATATTGCAGCGGCGAAACGGTAACCTTTGGCAGAAACGACCTGATGCGCCCGAAAAATGAACGGTTTAAAGAGGCCCGTTTCGCCTGGAATTACCTCCGCAAAAACAAAAACAACTTCGACCTCATCCATAATTTTGGCAGGCTGATCTACCTGTTACCGGTTTTAAACGCGCCCGTAAAAAAGATCATGACTTATGGCCGGCCGGTTGCTACGCGGGGGATAAAAGCCGTTACAACGCTGCCTAATCGTAATTTAATTTTCACCGCTTGCAGCGATTCCTGCGTGTCGACAGGCAATGTAGCCGGGACATGGAAAACGGTTTACAACGCTATTGATTTTTCGACCTACGATCTGCATTCAAAAGTTGATGACAACGCCCCGCTGATGTTCTTAGGCCGGTTGACCAGATAAAAG
>DASRTD010000189.1:0-16725 GCA_035656115.1 Mucilaginibacter sp. | reverse complement strand
CCCCAAACCCCTCTCCAATGGAGAGGGGCTTAAAAAAGTCTATTTCCTCTATAAATTGAAGTCCTTCTCCTTTGGAGAAGGATTTAGGATGAGGCGGAAATGCGCAGGTGAACGCTTAAGTAAACGACATTGATTCGACATTCAGTATTCGATATTTCAGAAAGAGCTTAGGTTTCCCAAGGAAACATGAGAGGGGCCGGGGGTGAGATGCCGGCCCGGATTTAGTTGATTGTTATTGGATTTTTAAAATCGTAACAAGGGCGTTCCGGGGTGAGATACGGAACGCTTTTTTTTACACGATTTTTAAGATTTGAAAGATTTTCAGGATTGAAAGTTGTCTGAACCATGATTTGTTGGATAAAAGGATTGCTGGATTAAAGAACAGCGGGCCGCGTTCATCAGCCAAATCATACCAATCAGCTTAATCAGCGGTCAAGAATTGCTGAATAACATTTTGCAGCTGTGCGGCCTGCACCACGCCGCTCTGGCGCCACAGCGTTTGCCCTTTTTTAAATATCATCAGCGTAGGAACACTTTGTACGCGGTAGGCATTGGCGGCCTGTGGGTTTTTGTCGATATCTATTTTAATGATCTTTACTTTATCGCCCATCGCATCCTTTACTTGTTTTAATATCGGGGGCATCATTTTGCAGGGGCCGCACCATTCGGCCGAAAAATCAACCAATACCGGGGTATCCGATGCAATAATGTCCTGGAAATTTGCCATAGTTAAATCTTTGCTAAAGGTAACATTTGCCCGGGTTAAAAGTTTAATTCAGTTGAAATTACAAAACATGTCATTGCGAGGAGCGGCCGGGCAGATGCGCCGGGTGCGACGAAGCAAACTCATCGCCAACGCACAAACGCTAATGCATAGCAGTAATGCACCGGCGACGAGGTTGCTTCGCTGCGCTCGCAATGACATCGCGGGTGGGTGTGTGAATAAAATTGTATCACTTTGAATGCAGCAGCACGCTTAGTGAATAAAAGGAAACATTATTTTTGTTCATCACATTTTAAAACATGCCGAATCTATACGAACCCTCCGGTAAACAGCGCATCAACTCGATCGACATTTTACGTGGCGTTATTATGCTGATCATGGCGCTGGACCATACGCGCGACTTCTTTCACAACGCCGGTGCAACCAGCGATCCTACTGATATGGCCACCACCACGCCTATCCTTTTTTTTACCAGGTGGATCACCCATTTTTGCGCGCCTAACTTTGTTTTCCTCAGTGGCATCTCAGCCTATATTGCAGGCACCCGCCGTACCAAAAGCGAATTGAGCGCATTCTTGATCAAACGCGGGTTTTGGCTTGTTTTTGTCGAGGTGGTTATCCTTACTTTTGCGTTTACGCTCAATCCTTTTTATAATGTGGTCATCCTGCAGGTTTTATGGGTGATCGGGCTGAGCATGGTGATACTGGGCCTGCTGGTGAAATTACCGCTTAAGTTTATCGGGATTATCGGCGCGCTCATCTTTTTGAGCCATGATATACTCGACTACCTGCACCTGCCCAAAGCCGGGACGGAAGCTAATTTAATGAAACTGTTTTTTATGGCGCGCGGTTCGGTAATTCCGATTGGCCAAACTCATTTTATTTTTGACCTGTACGCCATTATTCCCTGGACGGGCGTTATGTTGCTGGGTTATGTTTTCGGCTCGATGTACCAGTCATCTTTTGACCCGCAGCGCCGTCGCAAAATATTGATGAATGCCGGTTTGATCTCCCTTGCCGTTTTCCTCGTACTCCGCTACTTTAACCTTTATGGCGACCCCAACCCATGGTCGGTGCAGCGCAATGGTGTGTATACCTTCCTGTCGTTTTTAAACGTAAGCAAATACCCGCCCTCGCTCATGTACTCGCTGATGACGATCGGCGTGGGTATGCTGGTATTAGCTCTTACTGAAAAGGTGCAGAATAAGCTCACGGCAATTTTTATTATTTATGGCAATGTGCCCTTCTTTTATTACGTTCTGCATTTCTACATGCTGCGCATTACCGATGTGGTAGTTTTCTATGTGCAGGGCTTTGGCAACAAAGACATCGTCGACCCCAAACATCAAAACCCGTTCCTGTTCAGCCCGCCGCATTTTGGGTTTAATTTAGGCGGCGTGTACATCGTTTGGTTGTGTGTTATTATTGCGCTGTACTTCCCGTGCAGGTGGTTCAGCCGGTATAAAAAGACGCATAACCAGTGGTGGCTGAGCTATTTGTAGGACAAAAGAAAGCGACGGGCAGGATTAGCGGTTTTTTGGCCGGCTTTACCCGGTTTATATTGACAAATTTTTGTCAGTGTGTCAAAGTGTGTCAGTTTTTAAGCGTAAGTTCCTCATTTTCATAGGGGGTGTGTTTCACGTGTGTCACTGATTCACTTTTTCACCGACACACCCGCGATGCAATTGGCTGATCATCAATGCAACACCTTCGGCCTCTCTCCATTAACCGGCTCGATGATATGGTTATCCCAAAGCCAATCGGCTAAACGCTGCGGCCAGCTGTGCACCGAGCGTAATTTAGACCGGTACCCCATATTAAAACCATGTCCGCCCTGTGCAAAAAGATGTGTTTCGACCGGAACGCCGGCATCCCGATAGGCCTGGAGCAGCTTTGCAATGGAAATGGAGCAGCAGGGATCGTCATTGGCGGCAAGCAGGAAGCCGGGGCCGGTATTTTTAGGGATGATTGCGGGCACATAAAGCGGACCGGGATAAATCTGGATGATAAAATCGGGCTTGGCGCTAACGCGATCGATGGCGTCGGCGGCAGACGGGTCGGCGCCGTTGGCCCAAAAGCTTACCATGTCTACCACTTCGCCACCCGCCGAAAAGCCCATGATGCCAATGCGGGCTGTATCCACGCCGTATTCGGCGGCATGGCTGCGCACATAGCGCATGGCCCGCAGGCCGTCCTGCCGGGCATGCACGTCAATTTTATAAGGCGAAAGGGTATCGCGGCCCAAACGGTACTTCAATACAAACACAGTAAAGCCCAGGCTGTCCAGGAATTTTGCCGGGTCGATGCCTTCAGCCGTCCACACCAACAGCCGGTGCCCGCCGCCGGGGCAGACCACCACCGCCGCGCCGTTTGATTTACCTTTTGGCGGTAAAAAAACGGTTAGTGATGGATTGTGAATGTTTTTTACCCAGTAATCCTTTGCCTGCTCCGGCTCGTTACGCCGGTTTTCAAAACCGGGCGCACCTTTGGGCCATAAAGGGATAACGGTGGGTTTATCCTGGGCAATTAAGGTCAGGGGGCCTATTAATGTGACCAAAAGTATCTTGATAAATTTATTCATCATCTGTCTTCAAATTTTCAAATCAACAAATCTTCTAATCATCCGCACATCTGCACATCCGCACATCCGCACATCCGCACATCACAAAACAGTTACCACCACACTCTCTTTAATATCGCGTGATGACGCACCAGCCATCAACTTATACTCACCCGACTCTACCCTCCATTTATGGGTATCCACGTCATAATAAGCGAGGTCTTTAATCGGTATGGTGAAAGTCACGGCTGCAGTCTTGCCAACCGGGACACTTATCTTTTTAAACGCTTTCAGCTCCTTCTCGGCCCGCTGTATCCTTGCATCTGTTTTGCCTATGTATAGTTGAACGGTTTCCTTGCCCGCATATTTGCCGGTATTGGACACTTTCAATGTCACGGTGATGGTTTCCGTGGGTTTGAACATCTTTTTGCCAATCGTTAAGCCCGAATATTTAAACGTAGTGTACGAAAGCCCATAACCAAAGCAATACAGCGGCGCTATCTTTTTGGTATCGAACCAGCGGTAGCCAACCAAAATGCCTTCTTTGTATTCTTCGTGCAGGTCTTTGCCGGGGTAAGCATCCAATGCAATGGCCGGCGAATCTTTCAGGGACGCCGGGAAGGTAAACGGCAGCTTACCGGATGGGTTGATCTTGCCTAATAACACGTCGGCCAGGGCATTGCCATTCTCGGAACCATTATACCACGACCAAACAATAGTGTGGTTGTTTTTCTTGATCCTGCCAATATCGTAAGGCGCTCCGCCTACAACCACTACTATAGTATTGGGGTTATTGGCAGTCACGCTATCCACTAAAACCTGCTCACTAAAGGGCAGGTCGAGTGTTTTGCGGTCGCGGCTTTCGCTTTCATAGTCGCGGTTGCCACCCACAAACAGGATAGCCATATCCGTGCTTTTTGCGGCGGCCACAGCCCCGGCGATCAGTGCCGGGTCGGGTTTAGCCGTTTCGGTGCGTTGGTTTTTTCCATAGGGTTGGTACACTGCCGAATAACCCTGGGCGTATTTAATATCCACCGTTTTGCCCAGGCGGTTTTGCAGGCCCTGCAGCGCGGTTACCTCGTAGCGGGCCTTCACGCCGGCGCCGAAGCCGCCTAAGTGGAACGTATGGGTCGCGTTATCGCCAATGACCGATATACTTTTAATACCACTTAAATTTAACGGCAGCAAATGCTTTTCATTTTTAAGCAGCACAATAGATTCGGCGGCAATGTCATAAGCGGTTTGGCTGTGGTCGGGTGTGTTTAACTTTCCGGCGGGCAGCTTATCGCTCATATCGGTATGCATTAGTACCCACAGCACCCGATGTACCTTTTCGTCAATCACTTTCATGCTTACTTTTCCTGCTTTTACCGAGTCGAGCAGCTTATCGGCAAAAAAATAGGTATTGTATGGCGGTCTTGAGCCCATTTCCAGGTCGAGGCCGTTAAGGGCGGCGGTTACAGTGCTGTGCGTTCCACCCCAGTCGCTGATCACCATACCTTTAAATTTCCACTCGCCTCTTAATACCTGGTTAAGCAGGTAATCATTTTCTGAACAGTAAGCGCCGCGCAGTTTATTGTAGGCCGACATTATCGTCCATGCCCCGCCTTCGGTTATCGACGCTTTAAAGGCCGGCAGGTATATCTCGCGCAATGCACGCTCATCCAAATCCACGTTGATGCGTCCGCGCTCAATTTCCTGGTTATTAACGGCATAATGTTTTACGCAGGCAGCCACATGCTCACTTTGTATCCCCTTAACCGATTGCACAGCCAGCCGGGCATTCAGGAAGGGGTCTTCCGAATAGTATTCGTAAGTACGCCCGCAAAGCGGTACGCGGCAAATGTTAAAGGCCGGCGCCAGCATTACGTTTTTACCGCGGGCGCGGGCTTCCTCGCCCATGTCATGCCCGTAGCGGTAAGCCAGCTCGGGGTTCCAGGTAGCGGCTAAGGCGGAACCGTTGGGGAAAAATGTAGCCGAGTCGGTAGTCAAATTAGCCGAACCCCAGCCCTCTTTCACATCCTCGCGAACGCCAAGCGGGCCGTCGTCGGTCATGATTTGGGGAATATTGAGCCGCTGCACCCCTCCTGCTGAAAAAATCCCGTTGGCATGCAGCATGGATATTTTTTCTTCCAGCGTAAGCTGTTTCATGAGGGACTGTATCTTCGCCTCCAGTATTTTATCATCTTTGGGCTGCGCATTTGACCGAAATATGCCGAAGATCATCAGCGCGCAACAAAAGGAAAGCAGCGTTTTCATAAAGGGTTATGGTGTGAGTAATAAATTAGTGCATGCAAATTAAATACTAAATGGCAGCAACGGAAATATTATTCATCATCTTTCCAACAGATATGTGTATGTTTTGATAAATTAGCAGGCAAACCGCAAATCAGGATGAGCAAAACCTTAAAATACTATTGTGCGGTGCTATTGGCGCTGTGTATGGACATTGGGGCCGATAAAGCATTTGCCCAGTCGGTTGGGGAGGATAGCCGGCAGGCCAAAGAGATCGCCGCCGCTATGCAAAACTCCGCAAACCAGTGGAACCGCGGCGACCTGCCCGATTTTATGCTAATGTATGACCCTTCGGCAACTATGATGATGCCGGGCGGAACAGTAGGTTTGGATAGCATCCGTTCGCTATATCTGCATAAATATTTTAAAGGCGATATGCCTAAACAAAATTTGAGGTATACCGATATGAAGATACGTTTGCTGGGCGATAATTACGCCTTGCTGACGGGTGCATTTACGCTTTACGGCAACGGGTTACCCGAACGTTCAGGGCGTTACTCCCTGGTAATGGTGCATACAAAAACCGGCTGGAAGATACTGCACGATCATTCGGGATAGGCGCACAATTCAAATTGCAGGCACAACGGCTGGAGGAGCGGCAACAACAGCCGGCGCAGGAACTACAACGGCCGGCGCGGCAGCCACAACGGCAGATGGAACAACTACAACGGCAGGAGGGGCAGGAACAACGGCCGGAGGAGCGGCAACAACTTCAGGAGCTGCCGTTTTTTCCGCCTGTTCGGATGCATCGATTGCTGCGTTGTGCTTTTCGACCCCAATCTTAACCTGTATTAAGTGCATAATGATGATAGAATTAACTAAAATAGAGGCGACACACGCAATTTCACCCGCAAATGGGATTCGGATCAATAGAAAGTAGTTATAAAGCTCAACCGCAACCAGCAACGGACCAACGTACCGCCAAAATAACTTAGCGCGCTTCTCCATAGCTCAAATAAAGCATTAATCGATATTTAAGAATTCTTTCTGCTTTATCTCAACCACGCCAGATGCCTGGTCGCGGCGCACATAGATGCTTACCTGGTACAGGTCGCTGCTAAAGAGATAGATGTTGTTTACCTCATCGGCTCCCTGGAACATGAGGTACATACCGGCGTATTTTGCCTGGCTTACCATATTAAGGATATTCTGCACATCGGTTGAGGAATAATCCAGCGTGCGTAATAGGGTGCCGTCGTATAATTTAGTGTACCGGCCGGTCTCTATTCTCTCCAGGTCGGGTTTTGCGCTATCCTTTTTGAAATATTCCATCGGGTATCCGTCAACCTGCTCGGAATAGTCCTGCTTAAAAACGCCGCCTTGTTTCAAGGTTGCATACACCGCGTCATTGTTCATCGGCGTCATGTACACCAGGTCGCTGAATTTAACGCTCTGACTTTTAGCGATACTGCTTCCAAGCAGCAGCACAGTTAAAAAAAACAGGATTTTTTTCATGATAAAAGTAGTGGTTGATCAAGTATATTGATTTTACGGATTTATTTTCCCGGATGATAAGTTTTTTCGGCGTGTTTAACTACATCAGCCTTATAAAACAAAACATCCTTAAATAAACCCCCAATATACATGCCAGCCTGATCTGTGTAGTGTTTTGAGCCGGAATCGAATGATTCCCCGCCTGTTACGATAGATTTTGCCCGTATTCGGGAACCAAATTCCACAATAGCGATAAAACTATTGCCTGAATAGCCGTAGCGTTTTTGCGTATTCATGGGCCTGCTTACAAACGATGGCAGCTGCCCGAACAGCGATGAGGTTTGCCCAACCGGTATGCTTGGGGCGCTATCGCTAAAGGTTACACCATCCGCAGGGCGCTGGTAACGGTTAATATCTCCCCATTTGGTTTTCCATGTACCGTAGCGTTTGTTAAGATCGGTTACCGCCTTGCTTAAAAGTGTGGTAAGGCGCTCGGGAGCAATGGTTGTCATCAGGCGGCTGAGCTGATCGGTTTGGTAAGTACTTTCCTCGGTAGTTTTAGCCGACGGCAACTCACGCATCATCAATGTACCCCATTCAACCGCCAATGTAGTGGCTACAGAATTGATGGCCGATCGCCTGTCCCATTTCCTTAGCGTATCGATTGACTCGCTTAGCTGCTGTTTGATCGAGTCTGGCGCTGCCTCATAAGCTTTGAACAGTGGCGGCAGCAGCGCGTCAAAAGCAGCCAGGTAATGGTCATAGCCCATGGCGGTGACATCGCTCATGGTTAATTTCCGGGCGCCGCTCAAAAGTTTTATGGCATTTACCGCGCGGTAGTTCTGCCCGTCGGGCGCCATGTACGGCGGGTATTTCGTTTTATCGGGGCTGCTTTCGCCCGAGCAGGTAAATGGCGTAGAGTTACAGTTTTGTATCCAGCCGGTGGCCGGGTTATACACATGCACTATTTCATCGAGTGTATGTAATCCCTGCCATTCTGTTGCCGGGGTACTGCCATCAACCGGTAAAGTCCAGTCTAGATTTGGGTCACGCCTCGGCATGAAGTTTCCATACCAAAAGGCGATGTTTCCCTGGTCATCGGCATAAACCGTATTGTTGGTGCCGTTGGACAGCAGGCCCATTGCCTTTTTATATTCCGCAAATGTTTTGGCTTTGGTAATTAGCCACGACTCCAGCAGGGCATTATACGAGCGGTTATTTGCTTTTAGCGCCAGCCATTTGCCATCACGGCTGCCCAAAACCGGGCCGTGATGGGTATAATAGCCGGTAATAGTTTTTTTGTCGGTATGGTCGCCGTTTTTTACGCTCAATACCAAATTACGGGTAGTTACGGGTTTCAGGCCGCCGTTATATTCGTAATACCATTGCCCGTCCTTCTTTATCATCTTTTCGGCATACAAATCGCCGACATCGGCGTAGCTGCTGGTATGCATCCACCCGCAATGCCGGTTAAATCCCTGGTAAATAAAAAACTGGCCCCAGGTAACGGCGCCGTACACATCAAGACCTTCGTCGCTGCTGATCTGTACTTCGTCCCTGAAATAAAAAGGTACATGCGGGTTGATGTAAAGCATGGCATGACCAGACGCCGACCGCGAAGGGGCAATAGCAAAGCCGTTTGATCCGATTTCGCGTTCATCGATACCCAGCCGGTACGCCTCCCCTATTTTTTCATCCTTCCCCCCATAAAAATTCCGTGTTTCATTCATATTGATGCCGCCGGTTACCGTTGCTGAAACACTGCCATCGGTAAACATCAGCGCGTACCATGGCTTAAAACACTGGAATACAAGCGGTTTTACCTGCGGATGCGTGTACAGAAAATAGTTCACCCCGTCGGCAAAAGCATCCATCAATTGTTTAAACCAGGGCGCCGCCGAACGGTAATCGGCAATTGCATCGGCGGTATCGGCAACCAATTGCAGGGTAACGTCCTGGTACAAGCTTTTTTCTCCGTCAACCCCGGCCTGCCGGCCAAGTTGGTATAAATAGTTTTGTTCAATGCCCTTAAAATTGTCCTCGCACTCGGCATACATCAGGCCAAAAACAGCGTTGGCGTCGGTTTTACCATAAATATGCGGAATTCCCCAATTGTCGCGAATGATAGTGACAGATTTGGCCTCACGTTGAAAGCGGTCGATCTCGGTCCTGCTAAATTTTTGCGCTGATGCAATGCCGGGCAGGCCTGATAACAAGAAAAGTGACGTTTTTAACGCCCTTGCGACGCTTTTACTAAAGAATTTGAAATGAAACATGTTAATTAATGTTAATTTAATAAACATATTGCTATTTTTGCAAAGTCAACGATAATATATCAAAAAATCGCCCGTTTAGGAGCGTACACTAACCAATATAACTGAAAAATAAATACTTGGGTACACGTTTTGCTTGAGTGGTGGGAAAAGAGATTTGCCGGTTACCTTAAGTGATTGGCAGCAAAGAGCTTGGATGATCATTAAACATGTAGTCTGAGATTTAGTTGATCAACATTGTTTGATTATGATGTTGTATGCGTTCCGGGGTGAGATACGGAACGCATTTTTTTTATCCGGTAACGTTCCCGGAGTTTTTTGATCCGTTGTTAGATCATCAAGATACCCCGGCCTCATCATAAAATATTTTAAACATTTCTTGTTTTTTATGCTTTTGATATTGTAAAAAAACCAGGTTATGAAATATGCTTACATCATTGGCTCCAACGCGTTTGTCGTTCCCAGTAAAGTTGTCGGCTACACTGACAACGGACAAGAAAAAGAGTTTTTGAGGATCAACTCCGTTTATCATAACGATCACCCCGGGGCCGGGCAGCCGACGCTGGAGTGTGACATTAACATCAGCGATACCAACGGAACGCCGGTTACGCTGGTTGCCAATAAACTTGCGAACGCTCCGCTGTACAGCGTGGTGTTGGAATATGATAGCGTAATGGTCCGCAGACCGGACGGCAGCACGGTTATCCATATTCACCAGCTTGACCAGGACTCGGCCATGCAGCTTGAGCCATATATCACCGCTGAGCTGGAGGTAAACGTCCCGGTTGCGGCGATACGTATTTTTGGCGACTTTAAGCTTGGCAGCCTGCATATCCTTGCTGAAAACGAAAAGCTGTTTATTAACGGCGACGGCTGGGGCAATTCGGTGAAGGGTGGATTGAACCAGCTTAAGTTTACGGAAGAAGGGGTGGTACTTTAGTTAGTCGATGGTCCATGGTCCATGGCTGATTGCGTTAAATTCTATAAGCTATTCTCCATTAAAAGTTGGACAGAAACTATGGACCATGGACTATGGACTATGGATTTTCTCCTCCCGGTACATCGCCATTACCAGCAGTACCATATTATTGTAGGTTTTAAGCCCCTGGGGCTGGTTGTTCGCTTTGAGGAAATGATCGTAAAAAATGCTGCTGACGGCATTTATACGCGATTGGTAAGAGCGCCAATAGGCACGTTCGATTTTATAGTCGTTGTGGACGGCAGGCGAAATAAGCGGCTTTAGTTTTTTATTGGCAAGGCTGTCGCGAAAATAAAGGTCAATCATAAACTCTTCCACCGCCAGGTTGTAAGCTGAGTATCGCAATAAACGGTCTTTCGAGCCGATAGCGGCCAGGTAACCGGCAAAATTGGCTTCATCCTCGAAGGCATAACCCATTTGGTGAGATAGCTCATGGCAGGCTGTAACAGGGCGGTCGACAACCGGCATCTGGTAGTTCATCTGTGCTTCGCCTGTAAAAGGATCGTAGTAGCCTGAGGTGCCCATGTAGTTAAGCAGCGGCGTTAACAGCGAGGGTTTGATCTTTGGAAAATAAGTGCGGAAATCCGCTGAATCGTTTGATAGTTTCCTGACTGCTGAAACTGCGGTTTGGTAGATAGCAGCGTTGGATACTGACAAGTCGGCCGGGGTGAGCCTGGCACGCGTAGCATTTGCGCTGTCGATGAGGATAGTGGTAACAGCCATTAAATCGGCAGTCGTGTAGCTGGTATCCAACAAGTGAAGGCGGTCGCCGGCCGGCACTCTAAAGTAGTTCATCCCCCAAAACAGGTAAAAAACAAGGATGGCCGTTTCCACACCGATAGCTATTTTCATCATAAACAGGCCTGCATCTTTAAATCGCTTTTTAATGCACAATTTGATTAGCAGGTACAGCGCATAAAAAATCCAGGCAATGACGGCAATGTATATTACGTCGCCAAAGCTGAAGGGGAACAGGTTAAAAACCGGGTGCAATATTTTGCAGATGACCGGGTAAAAGCCTTCGGAATAATAATGTTCGACCAGTTTTGGATGATCTGCGAATTCCATCAGCAAAAAAATTGCAACGGCGAGCGCCACAATCGCGATAGCTCTTATTTTTAATTTTCTGCTGATCGAAAACTTCATCGGCCGTAAATATAACGCTTAAAACAGCCGACCAAAACTATAACTGTTTATCTCGGCCGTATAAACAAAAAGCCCCCTGGTAAAACCGGGAGGCTGATCATGTTTTTTTATTGTAGCTTTAATTTACTGAAACCGGCACGCTGGTGGTTGCCCAGTCCATGCTGAAGCCCTTCTTATTTATTTTATAAACAAGTCTCTCCTGGTTCGAAATAGTTTTGGTAGTCACCGTTACGCGCAATTGGTCAAGGTCTTTGCTGTAGGTAAACGCCCCCCATTGCTTGGCCTTTTTGTTAAAAATAACGGTCCACTGGCCATTTTGTTCGGGTATTACAAAAAAACCGTAAGTGCCGGCCGGCAAAGCCTGGCCTTCAACCTTAATATCTTTGTCGGTGGTAAAGGTAGTGGCTTCATTGGCCCCGGCGCGGTACACTTTATCCCATGGCTCAAGCTTGCCGAAAATCTCGCGGCCTTTTACCGACGGACTGCCATACCATATTTTAATATGTGCACCAGCCACTGATCCGCTTACGCTGTCGCGGGGGCTTGGAATCGCTTTGCCACTACCGGCCGGTTGGCCAAATGCCATTGCCGATACCAAAAAGGCACAAAAGAAAAATGCTAATGCTTTTAATTGAAATGACGTTTTCATAATGCTGTTTTATTGGTTGGTTTACAAGATGGTATAAAGTTATATCGAAATGTGCTGCTTTTTAAACATGACCGGTAAAATATTGTTTTCGTTACATTGGGCTTACAATAATATTTCAAAAAGTCGGCCCCGAATAAACTTTATCGCTGATTTAAACGTTTTTATGATATAATCGCATTGCAGTTAGGAATTGACCGTAAGGTTAAACAATTGTTGTGATTTTGGCCCCATGTCCTAAAAAGGCGTGGGGTTTTTTTGCAATATTTGTCGACGCATTGCGGACGCAAATGAAGGAACCTAATAAAATATTCTACCTGTCGATATTTGTTTTGGCTCTTGGGGTGAATTTTGCCGGTATAAACACAAAGTTTTTTACGGACGATCCCGCTTTGTATGCGTCCATCGCCAAAAACCTGGTCTATAAAAACAGCCTGTTTGAGTTGTTTACTTATAACCGCGACTGGTTGGATAAACCGCATTTCCCGTTCTGGTGCATTTTTTTCAGCTTTAAAATATTTGGCATCAGTGTTTGGGCCTACAGACTGCCGGCGTTTTTGTTTTTTTTGATGAGCCTGGCTTATACCTGGCTTTTCACACGAAGGTTTTACGGCGCTCAAACCGCCGCCATTGCGGTGCTGATCCTGGCCACTGCGCTCAATACCGTCCTCTCAAACACCGACGTGCGCGCCGAGCCTTATTTAATGGGGTTGATCATCGGGAGCATCTATCATATTGCCCGGTTGCATGACCGCTTTTCACTCAAACATCTCCTGCTGGCGGCTTTGCTCACGGCCTGCGCTGTAATGACAAAAGGCGTCTTTGTGGTTTTTGCCATTTATGGCGCTTTGCTGGGGCAGTTGCTGTTTAAGCGGCAATTTAAAACGGTTTTTCAGCTTAAGTGGCTGGGATTGATATTGCTGACGGTAATTTTCACGCTGCCCGAGTTGTATGCGCTGTATGTCCAGTTCGATATGCATCCTGAAAAAACGGTATTTGGCCGGCAGCACGTATCAGGCATACGTTGGTTCTTGTGGGATAGCCAGTTTGGCCGTTTTGCCAATAACGGGCCTATCAGCCGCAAAACGCCTGGTAGTATCTTTTTTTACGGGCATACCTTGCTGTGGGCCTTTGCGCCATGGTGCCTGCTTTTTTACTACGCTGTCTTTGAAAATATCAAATCCATTTTTAAAAAGCAGGCGCTGCCCGAATATTTTGCTTTAAGCGGCGGCTTGCTTTTACTGCTTTTGTTTTCGGTTTCGCGCTTTCAGTTGCCTTTTTATACCAACGCCATTTTCCCGTTGTTTGCAGTTGTTACGGCGCGGGTGTGCATAGACCGGTTGAGTAAATTTGGCGCCGGATTCAGGCTGATTACCCAATGGATATTTATCATCCTGTTACCGTTACTGGTGATTGTACTTAACATATCGCTTAAGCCCTCCAATAACTTTTACATCATTACAGACGTGCTTTTGTTCGGGTTGGCGGCAGCGTTGGTGGTTATAAAGATTGGGGAAATGCCGCACCGCATATTTCTTTTAAGCTGCATTGCGGTATTGTTTGCCGGGTTTTATGTGAATACTGTTTTTGTTAGCGAAATGGTGCCTTATAAAGGGCAGATAGCGGCGGCCGAGTATATTAACCAGGAGGAATTTTATAATACCCGGGTTTATGCGCTAAACGCAGAGAACAATCTTTTCCAGTTCTATTGCACAAGGCCGGTTGACCTGGTGCCGATTGAAGAATTCAGCAGCTTTGTGCCTGCCGACCCTTCGGTTTTCTATGTGAACCAGCAAACGATGGATGACCTGGTGCAAAGGCAGCTAAAGTTTAAAATCGTCCGCGTTTTTGTAGATTATCCGAAGGAAAATGTACTGCCGGCCTTTATCAACAAAAACACCCGGCTTCAAACGCTCGGCAGGGTTTATCTTATCTCAAAGCTATAGACAGAGGCCTCTGCTATTCAACCTTGTATTCAAATACCTGCTTGCCGATGTTACCATCTTTGTCGATGCCTTCCACGGTTACCTTATAATTGCCGGTTCCATCAGCGTTGTAGTAATCAAATGCAGCGCTGCCGCTGGCATCAGTTTTTATTTCGGGGTTCCAGTAGATGGTTGAACGGAGATCGGGCTGCTTTCCTTCAGCAGCATTTTCATATTTTGGCGAGTAAAACTCACGGGCTTTGTAATAGCCCATCAATTTTATGGGCAAAACGCCGATTGCCGGAATATCTTTTGGGTCGAGCTGGCGGGTTTGTTTGGTAGTTATTACCAATACGCCGCCGCCGCCCTCGACACCATACATCGATGCGCTTGCATATTTTAGCAGTTCAACAGTTTCCACATCGTTTGATGACAGGAAGTTAAGGTCATCCGGGGCCACTTCAGCACCGTCTATTACAACAAGCATTTTCTTAGGTGGATTGTTAGGGCCAAAACCACTCAATACGCTGGTGGTCAAATAAGGTACCTTATAAAATGGGTTTTTGCTTGATGTGATAAAAAGCACTCCACGCAACCGTCCATTCAAACTGGTAACCAACGGCCCCTGCACTTGTTCCAGTTCTTCAGCATGCATTACCTGGTCAGCGTTGCCGGCTCCCGCAAGGCTTTGTGTATGGTATTGGTTATCAGGTTTCTTTGCGTGTACATTCACCTGCTTTAGCGTTATTCTTTTCCCATCCGATGTCCCGGAATAGGTATCCTGTTGAAATTTTTCATTGCGGACAAAGCGCTGCACTACAGCGTCGACAACAGGTGCTGCCGCTTGCCGATATACTCCCGCTGTTACAGGCATATTGCTTTGCGGAGCGTAAATAATCTTCACCGTATTTTTTTTATCGGCACTTACTGCACTCAATACATACTGTACCGAATCGGTAAAATCTAAATTCGAAAAACGAAACATCCCTTTATCGTCTGTCGTCGTATTTAAAAAAAGAGAGCCGTTTGGCTGTAATAAGGTCACCGTACCTTTCACCACCGGCTTGTTCGACAAGCTGTTAACCTGCCCGGCAATGTCTAATCCACTTTCGGCCCGGAATTTTACGGGTTGCGCCGCGCTGTCCAATACCTGCTTCCATTCAAATCTTCTGAAGCCCTGGGTAAGCATTAGTATATCAAGGTTTTGCCTGGCGGCGGCGGCGGTGTCGGCAAAATAATAATCCGGCTGTTCAACAAAACCCTTAAGGTCGGATGTCAGCAGCAAATTGGTCAGGATATTATCCCCGCTGCCTTTGCCTTCCTGCACATTGCTTTCGTCCGTAACAGATACGGAGAAATCGCCCGAGGATGGTTCTCCCCTGCGGTTTAAGACATTGAGTTGAATGGCTACTTTCTCCCGTTTGGCGTAACTGTTTTTGCCGGTCGTAACGTTCAGCGTTAGCGGATCATAGTTTTGGATAAATAACAGGCGTTCGCATAAGGGCTCATTCTCCGGCGAAAACAGGGTGACCGTTGCCACACCCGTGTGCAGCCTTCGCTTTAAGATGTCCAGCTTAATTACCGGGCTGTCCAGTTTGCAGTTAACGGTGGTTGCGCTGCCTTGACAGTAAACAATCATTACGAATGTTTTTCCCCGGTTTTGCCGGTAGTAGTCGGCGCTGGCCTCAATTCGAACGGAGGCCTTGGGAATGGAGTCATTATTAACCGATAAGGTTATGCCACTGATGCTGTTTTTTGGGGGATCGATCAAATCCTGCTTACCATCCGGATAAGTGATTTTTGCGATATAATTTTTCCCTGCTGCAGGTGTAATATAAAAGTAACCCATGCCCAGGTGCGCCGATTCGAATTTCGAGACCTCGTGGCCATCGTCGTCGACTATCGTCCCTTTCACATCCAGACCGAGCCCGTTTGCCCCGATCGCTTTAAAAGCAATCTTCGACCTGACGCCTGCAACAAGGCTGCCGCCTTCGGGGAAAAACTGAACATCGGTTTTAAAGGTTTGCTCCGCGGGTTGTTTTGCGATGCTTTCGGGGATTCTTGATCCTTTGGTCGACCCTATCTGTATCGTCTTATCAAAAAATACGTTTTCGCCAAAATTCCGCATCCATTGCGTATAAGCCCTAACCCGGTAATTCCCCGCAGGCAGGGAATCCGGCAAGGCAAAATCGCCGTGCGCCAGGCCGCTGTCAAGCCGCAGTTTGATTGATTGATCAATTTTATTTTTGGTGTTAATCAGTTCCACATGCAACACGGCGCTGAGGCTACTCAGCTTGTGCTGTTCGCCTGCCGTTACGTAGGCCTTAAAATAAATGGTATCGCCAGTGGCATAATAAGGTTTGTCAAATTGCAGGTAGGCTTTTTCAATCGGGTGGTCTGCAAGGTACTTCTCCAAACCAGAAATAATCGACCTTTCATTTCCGTTTGGTTGCGCAAAACATGCCAGGGGCATTAATATGCCAAAGAGCGATAAGGCTTTTTTTATCAGGTTATACATTGGCTTCGTTTGTATGTTACCCGGCCTAACCGGGAAATTTACTCAAATAAAATTCAAGCTGCCAAAACGATATTCATGCAATAGTCGGATGAAACGATAATTGGTACTACGCACAAACAAAATATTTTTACGAGGCGGTAAAGAGACTGAATATAGCCTATCAAGGGTACATTGAAAAAGAAGATCTTGAATATTTTAGAAAAGATGATTGTAAGTTCATAAAAA
>DASRTD010000188.1:0-16296 GCA_035656115.1 Mucilaginibacter sp. | reverse complement strand
AAAAAACTAATTCTTACTTACGGCATTATCGGCGGCCTGGTCCCCGCGGCATGGTTCCTGGTCAGCGAAGGTCTGTTACCGGATAGCGTGAGCCTGAATATCCGTTTATGGCTTGGATATGCTTCCATGATTGTGGCGTTCGCTACCATCTTTGTGGCGGTTAAAAAGTACAGGGACAATTTTGGCGGCGGCCTTATCACTTTTGGGAAGGCTTTAAGGATAGGGCTATTAGTAACACTTGTTGCATCGACTTTATATGTGGTGGTTTGGCTGATCAGCTATCCCTTGTTCTTCCCAAACTATTTTGAAAAATATATGGCGATGATGAAGCTGCAAATGCAGGCCGAGGGAAAAAGCACGGCGGCAATCAGCCAGGAATTGGCGACGACGGCCAAATTCAGGGAAATGTACAAAAACCCGGTTTTTAACATCCTGCTAACGTACTCTGAAATTGTACCGGTTGGTATCGTGATATCGTTAATAGCGGCGCTTATTCTTAAAAACAAGCCTAAACCGGTTCCTACAAACGCATAAACTATAAAATTGAAAATATGAAAAAAGTAACTGGCCTTGGCGGCGTTTTTTTTAAATGCAACGACCCGAAAGGCATGAACGACTGGTATGTTAAAAACCTGGGATTACCTGTCGGTGAATGGGGCACCACCTTTGAGTGGCTGGACGCTGATGATCCCTCGAAAAAAGGTTCTACCTCCTGGTGTACGTTCCCTGGCGACACGAAGTATTTTAACCCGTCGGAAAAGCCTTTTATGATCAACTACCGGGTGGAAAACCTTGCGGCGCTGGTGGATGAATTGAAAAAGGCTAATGTGACAATAGTTGATGAAATGGCGGAGTATGACTACGGCAAATTCATACACATACTCGACCCGGAAGGCAACATTATCGAGCTTTGGGAGCCGGCTGATGAGTAGTCAAAAATAAACGCCTTATGTTCAGGCCAAAATAACGGTAAAAAAGTCTAACCACAGAAAAAAATTGCATACCATTAAAGCTTTGTGGCGAAACTAATTACCAGGTTTAAGATGAAAGGATAAACTTATGCGAAAAATTATAGTTACGGAATTCATCACCCTGGACGGTGTAGTAGAGGCGCCGGGCGGCAATGAAACCCCGCATCCCCATGCCGGCTGGATGTCTACATATGGCTCTCCGGAAACAGGGAAGTACAAGATGGATGAGCTGGCCGGTGTGGACGCCTTGCTGTTAGGCAAAACCACATATGAAGATTTCGCCGCTTTTTGGCCGAGCCAGACGGACGCCGGGTTCGGCGAACCCATCAACAGGCTGCCGAAATATGTGGTATCTGGCAGCCTGCAAAAAGCGCAGTGGAACAATAGCCATATCCTTCGTGATGTGGCCAAAGATGTGGCGGCGCTGAAGCAAAGTGACGGTGGTGACATCCTTGTGTATGGGAGCGCGACCCTTGCGAAGGCATTGCTTCACCACAACCTTGTCGACGTGTTGCACCTGATGCTGTTTCCACTGGTGGTGGGCGGCGGGTTGAGGCTTTTTGATGATAACCTGGAATTAAAGAAATTCGGGCTGAAGCACTCGCGCATATTCGACAACGGCGTTTTGATGCTTGAATATCAGCCGATCGGGGGATAGGGTAAGTTGTAGAGGCTTACCCGCAGTTCCCAAATTGAATTTAATAACCGTAATTTTAACAGACCCAATGTGATAAAATGACCATACCCGAATTTTTAGCCGGCTTGCCCGCCGACAGGCAGGAATTGATGAGCACGCTTCACGAAACGATTATTGCGAACGACCCGAAGGTGACCTTTTCTATTAAGCCGATGATGGGTAAGGACATGATGATGTATGAGGAAGGCGATTACATGAAATACGCGCTGGCCAGCACAAAAGCCCATATGTCGCTGCATTGCCTGCCGATGTATATGAATGCGCCTTTACATGCCAAATATACCCTCCTGCTGCCTGCTGCCAAATTTCAAAAAGGGTGTATTAATTTTACCGATGCCGCCGAAATGCCGGCTACTATAGTGGCTGCCCTTATTGCTGATTGTGCGCCGGTTAATATACCTGCAATGCTGGCAAACAGAAAAAAGAAATAGAAGATCAGTTTCCCGTGTCAGCAGGGTCCCGTGCCGGAGAACCTTTAACGCCAACAACGGCGGGAGCCGGAGCGTAGCGGTCATTTCAGAAATCTCAAATAAAATGCTGCAAAGATCAGGACGATGCCGATGTTCGCAAGAAGCCGCGCCCAGAACCGATCCCTGAAGAATAATACATCAACGCTGACAATTACAATTATCATGATGATGACGCAAATTAAAAGCAACATCTGTTTCGTCATAGAATGGTGAGAAATTTTAATTTGTTCAGTTAAAACGATGCTATGTTTTGCCCGATTAAAGATAGCAAAAAAGCCCGCACCCTGGGCGGCCTACACGGCCATTTTATTTTTTCGTAACCTATCTTCAAATTGATGCGTCATATCAAAAACTCAAATTATGAAAAGGAAAATATTCATTACAACAATACTGGCAGGCTGTTTTGCGGTTTGCTTGGCAGCTGCTGCCGGCCTGGCGGGTAAATGGAAAGCTTCGCTGAAAGATCCTGACGGCAACGATCACCCGCTCCATCTTGTTTTTAATGTGGATGGTGATAAGCTCACCGGTACTGCCCAGGCCGACGGCGACCCTTTAGCCATCAATGACGGTAAGATCACCGGCGATGATTTTTCGTTTAACGTTAAGGACCCGGACGGTAATGTTATACCGGTTGACGGCAAATACATTGCCGCCGGCGATTCTGTTTCCCTCAATTTTACCGAAGGCGACATGAAACATCATGCCACTTTTGTAAGGGACGGTGAATAAAAAGGCAAATCATTCAGGCCATTAGATTCCGTCACAGCAGGGTTCTCTCGCAGAGGACCCCTGCGTCCTCCCGGGTATATTGGAGAGCAGGCTCCGGTGCCTGAGACCCTCAAGGCCATTAAGTTAAGCGCTTAGTTGCGCCGTAGGTGCAAAATATTGGTAGAAAAAATAAATAAAAGGAATTAGCGTGCCCTAGGTATGCTATATTTTGAAGCGACAATCACGCCTTCTCAATAATATTTCGTACCTACGGCACGAAAAAAAATCTCCTTTTTATCATCTACCAATATTCGACCCCGATGGGGTCGTCGGCTTAACTTAGTAGCGCCGATACCCCGCGGCGACGGGAACCCCCGATTTTGATTCAAAACCATAAGATTTTTCAGCGGGCAACAACCGGCAAGGCTTCCGGCCGTGAGAGTTGTTTGCGGTAGCAGAGGGCTGTCGCCTATGTCGTCAGATATGCAAAGAACGTGGGGTGGCGCGTTGTTAATATCGAAATAACAACTATCTTGTACCAAATTAACCATCACAATTTACGCTTCATGGAAACTGGTTACAAAAATGTCAGTCTGCTGTTTGTTGTTATTTTCGGCATCGTCGTTTTGGGGTTTTTCAAAACCTATTTCGGGCTGTTCCCGTCGTTTAATAATGTAACGCTTATTCAGCACATCCACGGGCTGCTGTTTATTACCTGGTTTGTGCTGCTGTTTATTCAGCCGCTGCTTATCCGTTACGGCAAGTACAGGGCGCACCGCATCATCGGCAGATTTACGTATGTGCTGGTGCCCTGCATCATCATTTCCATACATTTTATTGCCCGCGAGGCGTATTTAAACGCCGTTGCTGCGCATGCGCCCAGGCACGTCATCCTCGCCAATACGTATTTTCAAGTTTACCAGATATTTGACTTTTCTGTGCTGTACCTGCTGGCCATCCTCAACACACACCGCACCCCATACCATATGCGCTATATGATCGCCACTTCGCTGGCCATCGTGGGCGCCGGTTTGCGGCGGGCCTTTGAACATGTAATTGGCCTGAGCGGCGGGGAAGCGGTGCTGTACGGCTTTATCGTGCCCGACCTGGTATTGGTCGGCCTCATCGTGTATGATAAAATCAAAGGCCAAAACAGCCGGGCGTATGTTATCTCGCTCATCATTTTAGCTGTATCGCATTACAGCTATTATTTCCTGCCCGACTCTGCCTTATGGCAATCTGTTGCCGGCTATTTTGTAAGGTTTTTTTGATTGGAATATCTCGCTTGAACTTGTCAGCGGGCCATCCCGATAAATCGGGGCGGCCGCAAAAAAATTGCTTGCTGGAGCAAGGGGGTTTTCTCTAACAAACCGAAATGCCGCGTTTTGTAAGCATATCGGCGAGCATTACGGCGTTGACCTTTACATCTGTCTTAGCTTTTTACACGAGCCCGCTCAATCGCCGCGGGAGGGCTGTTACTTTGTCTTGACACAAAGTAACCAAAAGTCAAGTCATCCGCCAATTGGCGGATTCTTTGCGCTCAAGGCCACTGCGCACAACCGTTAAAAAACCTTGGGCTGCAATCTTTTTGCCCCGGTTTGCGCACACGCCCACCGCTACATGTCCCGCACGTGCGGGACTATGCCCTGCCAACCGCACAGCCTTGCCGGTTTTTTACCGGTTCTTGCCGAAGCTGTCCTGCTGACGAAGATGCTTCCCGTTAATTTCTTAATTTGTGTGAGGGTCTAATATTTCGCCCGGCAAAGAACCTTGCGTCCTCCGTGGCATATTGCCACGCGGGCGCGAATCGCATTGCGCTGGAGGCCACTTCGACAGACTTCAGGCGAAAAATAATTGTATTTTTGTACTATGTTGATCTTGTTAGACATAGACGGGGTATTGGTTCCGGCAAACTCGTGGAAGAAACCTGAGTTTTTGGAGGATGGATTTCCTGTATTTAATTCAAGAACAGTTCGCGCATTTCAAAGGATACTTGCTGAAACGAATGCAGATGTGGTATTAACTACGTCGCATAAAACTAAATACAACGTGGCGCAGTGGCGCGACTTGCTGAAATTGCGCAACATTCATCCGAAAAATGTAATGCGATTAGCCAGCAATAGTTTGGAAACCAGTCGGAAGGACGAAATATTACACTGGTATCAAACGCAGCATAACCCTGCCGAAGAGTTTGTGATCATCGACGATGATAAGATGCTGAACGGGCTGCCCCCGGCTATAAAAGATAACCTGGTGCTTACCAGCCCCTCAATCGGCTTAACGGACGAACTTGCCGATGAAGCGATTTCCATTTTGAGAAAAACCGCTCATGCCTGAGTTGTCTTGCCCTGCATAGTTTGGTGCCTGTCAGCGGCGCACTAATACGCCGCACTATCGGCCTTTGCGTTGCATACTAGCGCGAGAGGAGGGGACGGTAGTCACAGACTACCGGCGTACTGTATCCGTAGAGGAACTCTACGGACAGCAGGGAGGCAGCGGTACGCCGCTGACGATGGAAAATGTGACATTCCATGCTGCGGAAGGCGAAATCAGCAAGACGTTCTATACAGGTAAGGGTGCAGGGCTCACCGGCTTCGCCATCATTCCACACTATAATAACCCTGCTTTCCAGGACGCTTGCGGGCTAAATGCGGAAAAATGGGCCGCAAAAATTCCCGCAGACGTTTATGCCATTGACGAACAAACCGCCATTGAAGTGGTAGCCGGCCAGGTTGAAGTCGTTTCAGAGGGACAGTGGAAGTTTTTCAGCAAGCTGGCTTGACATAGCCGGGGAAACGAGCGGCTGGGAAATGTATGGCGGTTACTTAGCATGTGGGCCACCCCGATAAATCGGGGCAGCAGCGGAAAATGCTTGCGGGAGTAGTGGGGCACGAGTCGCTTTTTCGCCGCAGGCCATTGCTATAGGCTCGCGATAGAGGTGAGGTGAGAGAGGGCAGAAAGCTCGTACTATTGTTTAATATTTGTAAATTGCCGGTATACTTTCCTTCGGCTTTCAACCAGAATAGACTACAAATCAACCCAAATACCCTATTGTACCTAAAAAGACTATAATCAAATAAAGATGAATAAAAGTCTATACATCCTTTTAATTGTTTTTTTAGGGCTAACTGCGGCCTCCGGAGTATTGAACTGTATAATCAGGCTCCTGATTGAGGGGGCAGTTTATTCGCTCGACGCGTATCCTGCATGGTTTTTGGTGGTGAACAGCACAGCGATAATAGGGTCAATGTTGTTGTTAAAGTATTATTACCACCATAACTACTGGTTTGCCTTTTTTACAGGAATTATCGTCGTAATAGCAAACCTCGGCTATGCTGCGGTTTTTTATATTATGTTAATGTGGGGAGGAAAAAGCTTTTATTTACCCATATCTCTTGTTTACTTATGTGCCATTATTGGTTACTCCCTAACCCTTATATTTTCAAATACAAGGAAAAGACCCTGGGTAAAGCTGGCCGGAATTTGCGGTTTGCTGATTGGCCTTGTTTTACTGTCGGCTTATATTGGAAGCATAAATCCAAAAAATGTCCATATAAATAACATTTTAGAAAAAATTGTGCCTTGGTCGCAAATGATTGGCGCCTTGATTAATGTTTTTTTTATTATGAATTTCCTGGACGAGATCAGGGCATTAAAGGCCGAAAACACGCATACATCAGGGCCGGAATCTTTAGAAAACCTATTTCTTTTTGCGGCGATAGTTGCTTTTGCATTTAGTATGGCATTTGGAGCGCCATTATTCAACCAAAGCTTTGGGCTATTTTGGGGGCGAAATCACGATAGCGACCTGGCGCAGCAAATGGTTAAGTTAGCCGGCGGGGCCAAAATCTTTGTTGATGGCAAAGGCGATAGCCTGCGTTATATTTTAATAAAGCCGCAAGGTTACGATCCGCAAAAGAAGTACCCGTTGGTTGTAAGCCTGCCTTATGGCCGTTACGAGGCGGGGGCAGCACAGGTATTGTCTGATGCATACAGAGGTGCCTACCCTGCATTTATTTTTGTACCGTATATCCCGGAGCACCAGAGTTGGGGAGGTGTTCCCGGGCTTCCTTCGCTGGATACATTGATTTATGAAACCATCAGCGCGCTGCCTGAACCGGGGATAGATGTAAAAAGGCGTTATGTAACTGGAGTATCGTTTGGCGCGTATGGCACATGGCATTTTATCTGTAGCCACCCTGATATGTTTGCCGCGGCTATACCCGTTAGTGGGGCAGGCGACCCTAAACTTGCATCAAAAATTGTTAATATGCCCATATGGGCCTTCCATGGCGCCAAAGACAGGAATGTGCCGGTCAGCGGCTCGCGCGATATGATTGCTGCGATAAAAAAAGCAGGCGGGCACCCGAAATATACGGAATATCCAGATGATGGGCACGGCATTTGGGGCCAGGTTAGTGAAACACCGGGGCTATGGAACTGGCTTTTTGCCCAGAAACAGAAGTAGGGAGACGCAAGTATTTCGTCTCTACAATTGTCTTATAAAATTGCTTTTAAACAGCTGCGTGGGATTAGCGGGATTAGCAGTGCAACCTCCTCGCCGCTGCCGTATTGGGAATTGCGCATTAATTGTTTTCGCCAAGATCTTTTATGAAACGTGTCCCACCTGTGCGGTGTTTTAGACCAGAATTCCCGCTGTGCGAAGTTTGCAACTTGGCACCCGCAAACCCGTGTGAGGGATAGGAGCGAATACCGTCCGCCTATTGGCGGATAATGCCTGTGCAGTATAAGCGGATAGCCCGACCCGCTTATATCAGCGGGGCAAGCCCTTTTTTAAGTCCAAAGTCTTGAGTCGAAAGCCCTGAGTCGTAAGTCTAATTCGCAATGGTGTTTAACCGGAATTTCGCTTATTCATCGTTGCGCCAACTCAAAGGGTGCTGATTACTGTTTAAGATCCGGGTCCCAATGCTCAGCGATCATTCCATTTTCCACACGCAGCATATCAAACCAGGTGGTGGTATATTCCTTTGTCTTATCTTTTGGATCGGGACGCACTTGTTTAAAACTAAGCACTACCAGGTCACCCTCTGCTACGATTGCAATGAGCGGGGCTTTGATTGTATCAACTATAGGTTGGGGTTTAATATACTTTGTGAAATAATCAATAATAACCTGCCTGCCCGTTGGCACATTCGGATTATGCTGAATATAACTTTCCATCATATACTTTGTGGCAAATTCAATATGCCCGCCTTCTAAAATTTCACGCCAAAAATCGTAAACCAATTTTTTGTTCTTCGCAAGCGTGGCGTCGTTGCTGTATAACATGGCTTTCTGACTTTGGGCAAAAACGCTGATACCAAATAAAATAGTAAAACTTAATGATAATAATAGTATTTTCTTTTTCATATGCATATGGCGCTAACAAACGTGCCACGATTATATCCTGTTGATAATAAATGATTTGACTTTTAAATAATAAATTTCACACTATTTAGTGGTCGATTCCGATGCAACTATATGTACGCAAATGAAGGTTTAAGCCTTAACCCGATCAGGATGACAAATCATCGCACCGCCAAATAATGGCCCCCGATTGGCAATTTCTGTTTACGAAGGGTCTTCTGCGAGTTAAGGTTAACCCACAAAATCAGGATGCATATATCGCCCCATAACTGACGATTCGGCGATCACCAGACGTTCCTGCGGAACGAAAAAACACTTTTTGGATCGATTTCTACCGACCAGACGTTCCTACGGAACGAATTTCTTATTTTTTCGCCCCATCGGGGCGTCTGGTTGGTAGAAGATGTTGTTCCCAACACGTTCCGTAGGAACGTTTGGTGAAATCGACGATTATATACGCTCAACCAAGTTTTGCGGGTTAATCTAAATCTGCGAGAGCCCCTGCGTGGACGGTGTTATAAATAACCAACTAATACCTTCCTGCCTATTCCCCCGTTTTAAAACTGACCAAATAACTTTCCAACGGATGCCCGTCGGGGGTTTTGAAGGACAAGCCGGTTAGGACGAACTCATAAGTTGTTTTTGGCTTGAGCATGAACTGCAGCAGGATGGCTTTTTTATCGTCGGTATAGCTTACGGATTTGATGCCGGGGTAATGCTCCTTGCCGGCTGGGCCATAGTTGATGGACATGCCTTTGCCCACCAGCGCTTTATCAAAATACACTTTTATTTGGGTGAGGCCGGGGCTTACGGTGCTATCCTTGCTAAGGGCGGGCTCGATAGCGGTTACGTGTACCATGCTTTTTGAATAGTCGGCCAGGATTTGATTCATGTTTCCGGCAACGGAGGTGTAAAACTCAACCAATTTTGGCATAAAGCTGTCCAGGGTAGGGTAGGTTTTGCGGTCGCTTTCGTAGGCGCCCAGCAGGTCAACCAGTTTATCGATCCAAACAAAACCGATGTAGAGCTGCTGCTGCGTTTCGTGGTCGATCTTGTCCTGGCTCATTTGGTGATCGATCATATAACGGATCACGCTGGCGCGTACCAGGGCCTCGTCCAGCATGGTCTTCCAGTTGGCGTAGGCCAGGCGCTGCATTTTGGGGCCCACTGCCGCATATATTTTTTCGCCGGCGCTTTGAAACTGCCGGCGATGCTGCTCGATCAGGTAGTTTACATAGGAGTGGTTAAACTCGTGGATGAGCGTGGGCAGATAATCGACGTCGTCGAAACTGGGCTTGCCGTCGTTATCAAATTTCCAGCAGCCCATGATGGCGTATGATTCCTCATGACCGTCGGGGTAAACCACTTTTGGCCCATAGTTGGCGCCGCCATTGCCAAAACCCAGAACAATATTAAAGCTGCCGCGCGGCGGGATGCCGTAATAAGCAGGATACCAGCTAAGGTCGAGCTGCCGGTAAACCAGGTTGAACCTGGAGACCGCCGTATCGTACATGGTTTGGTGCGCTTTAAAAAATTCGGCGAAATGCGTATCCTGGTAAAATTGCGCCATTAGGGAGTCGCATTTGAGGGCAGCACCCGCACCCCAGCGTTTGTCGGGCACATCGGCCGTAAAGGTTACCAGCGGTTTAAAACCGGGCGCATGCCCAACATGTATGGACATGGTGGCAACAGCGTCGAACCCGATGCTGTTGGTGTCGCGCACCATGCGCAGGTATTTAACCAGGGGATGATCCTTATATTTATCAAACCGGGTGTGGATATCCTGTACGTACAGTTTATTGGCGTCGTCGCTGTATTCGTCATATTCGGCCAGGCGGGATGCAATGGATAATAACTCCACGCGATCGTCAACCAGTGGGCCGGAGATGCCTGCCGCTGCTTTTGACTGGGCGAACAGGTTGAAGAAGGAGAGTGAGATGAGGAGGGTAAGGAAGGTGCGTTTCATGTTTATGCTTCGGACAAATTGCTGAAAGCCGCACAAATTATACCATTTTATAAGCACTTAAAAATCAATTAATTAATAAAACAGCCATGTACACTTGCGATACAGGCGGTGTTCGGAACCGGGCGTGTTAAAAAGTAGCAGTTTTCAGTTGGCAGTTTCTGGTTGGCAGTTGGCGGGTCTTTGCCTTTTACCTTTCGCCTTTTTCGATTAGCTTTATCGCCACAAAAAACCAAATAAATGAGACATTTGATTCTACGCAGCTTTCTGCTTTTCATTTTAAGCTTTCCGCTTTTCGCCACCCCAATTTTCGCCCAAAACAAACAACAATATACCGACCTTGCCGACGCCATGCGCACCGGCTTCAGCCTGTTTGGAAACCAGGGCCCCGAGAGCGTGAACTGGACCAACGGCGGCGACAAATATTCCTTCACCAGCAATGGCGAGATCAGGATGATGGACCCGCAAACACTGAAGGATGAGCTGGTATTTACCGCGAAGGGTTTGACCTTTCCGGGCAGCGACAAGGCCTTTGATTATGAGTCGTTCCAATGGTCGCGGGATTCGAAGCATTTGGTTTTTAAAACGAATTTCAGGCCCATTTACCGGCGCTCGGGCATAGCAGATTACTATATTTATGATGTAGCCGGCAAGCAGCTGAAACAGGCGGCAAAGGATGCCCGCACGGCGGAACTGTCGCCCGATGGCTCGAAGGTGGGCATGGAGCGTAACGGCAATATGTATGTTTACAACTTCGCCACCGCAAAGGAAACGCAGCTGACGATGGACAAAACCAGCGAACTGGGCACCTTTAACGGCCATTACGACTGGGTTTACGAAGAAGAATTTGGCCAGGCCCAGGCCTGGAACTGGAGCCCGGACAGCCGGTATATGGCCTTCTGGCAGTTTAACGAAAAGCCGGTGCCGGATTTCCAGATGACTAATTTTGAGGGTGGCCACCCTAACTATATCCATATCCCCATCCCGCAGGTCGGCGACCCGAACCCATCGGTTAAGATAGGGGTGATCGATGTAGCATCCGGTAAAAAAGTATGGCTGACGCCCGATGAGACCGGCGATTTTTATATCCCCCGTATCTATTGGACCAGCAACTCCGATGTGCTGGCCCTGATGACGCTGAACCGCGCCCAAAACCACATGAAGCTGTACTTTTTTAATGTAAAAACGGGTGAGCACCACGTAGTGCTGGAGGAAAGGAACAGCACCTGGGTGGCTATTTTTAATTTCTATACAAATGTGAACGATATGGTGTATTTCCCGGAGAAATCGAAGGAGTTTTTCTGGGTTTCGGACCGTTCGGGGTATTATCATATTTATCGCTATGGCTATGATGGCAAGCTGATCAACCAGGTCACCCAGGGCAACTGGGACATGGTAAAAGTGAGCGGGATTGACGCGGCGGCAAAGAAGATATACTATCTGAGCGCCGAGGACGGCGGGCTGGAGCAGCAATTTTATACCATCAACTTTGACGGCAGCGGTAAAACCAAACTATCGACGGTGCCAGGGTATCATGATATCAACATGTCGCCCAATACGCACTACTACCTGGAGTCCTACAGCAATGTGACTACACCGCTGCATGTAAACCTGTGCGACAATACGGGCAAAATGCTGCAAACGCTGGAGGACAACCATGCTGTTAGCGATTTTGTGACGAACCATGCTTATTCGGCGCCGGAGTTTATCAAATTTAAAACCAGCGACGGGGTGAGCCTGGACGGGTATATGATTAAGCCGTTCAACTTCGATCCAAATAAGAAATACCCGGTAGTGATGACGGTTTACGGCGGGCCGGAGAGTCATGACGTATTTAACCAGTTCAGTGCCGATGCCTGGCAGCAATGGCTGGCGCAAAACGGGTACATTGTGGCTAATGTAAATAACCGGGGCATTGCCAATTATGGCAGCGCATTTATGAAGGTGGTTTATAAGCAATTAGGCAAATGGGAAAGCAATGATTTTGTGGAAACCGCCAAATACCTGGCAATGATGCCCTTTGTTGACAGCAGCAAAATGGCCATTATGGGCACCAGCTACGGCGGTTACAGCACCACTTACACGATGCTGACCCATCCGGGCGTGTTTAAAGTCGGGATAGCCAACTCCCCGGTTACCGACTGGCGGCTGTATGACGATATTTACACCGAACGTTACATGGCGCCGCTGAAGGACAATGAAGACGGTTATAAAGCCAGTTCGGATATGACCTATGCCGGGAATTTGAAAGGGCATTTATTTCTCATCCATTCGATGAGTGACGATAATGTGCATCCGTCAAATACCATGCAACTGCTGACAGCATTAACCAATGCCGGCAAGGATGTTGACCTGCGGATTTACCCACCCGGCGCCCACGGGGCGGCTTATAACTGGGAGAGTTATTTGCTGATACAGAGTGCGAGTTTTCAATATTTGGAAAGGTATTTGAAGGGGAATTATGATTTGCCGAATTTGAATGGGAAATAGATCTGAACACGATTTTTAGGATTTGTAAGATTTTCAGGATTTATCTGGTGTTTTATTACGGTGTGTCACGGTTTTATTTTGCCGAAAAGTGACACAAAATGAGTTTTTGTATTTGGGTGATAGTCAGCAGCTTGCAAAAAAGGGTGTGTCAGCTGTGTCAAAGTGTGTCAGCTATTTTGCGTAAGTTGTTGATTTACAATGCGGAGTGTGTCAGGTGTGTCGCCTGTTTTTTTCCGGAGACATTTTCCGTGACACAGCGAATGGGTCCAGCGCGGCGCAATTGTTAAGAACCCAAAATTCTCCACAAAATCCGAAATCGAACATCCGAAATCCGAAATTAATTAACTTTGTTCTTCACAGGAGGAACTGATCAGCGATGCCCGATTTTTCACATTTACACGTACATACTCAATTTTCGCTGCTCGACGGCGCGGCCGACATCGGCAAACTGTATAAAAAAGCGGCTGCCGATGGCATGAAGGCCCTGGCCATTACCGACCATGGCAACATGTTCGGTGTGTTTAAGTTTGTGGCCGAGGCGGGCAAACATAACATAAAACCCATTGTGGGTTGCGAGTTTTATGTTGTGGATGACCGCCATAAAAAGCAATTCACCAAGGAAAAAAAGGATAAACGCTATCACCAGCTGATGCTGGCCAAAAACCCGGAAGGCTATAAAAACCTGGTGAAGCTGTGCTCGCTGGGCTACATGGAGGGCCTTTACAGCAAATGGCCGCGTATTGACAAGGAACTCATATTAAAATATCATAAGGGCATTATTGCCACTACCTGCTGCCTGGGCGCCTCCGTGCCGCAGGCCATTTTAAGCGGTACAGAAGACGACGCCGAAAAAGAATTCAAATGGTGGCTGGACCTTTTTGGCGAGGACTACTACGTGGAGCTGCAGCGTCACGATATCCCCGAGCAAAATACCGTTAACGTGGTTTTGCTCAAATTTGCAAAAAAATATAATGTAAAAATTATCTGCTCCAACGATTCGCATTACGTGGATCAGCAGGATAGCAATGCCCACGATATCCTGCTTTGCGTAAACACCGGCGACATGCAAAGCACGCCCATTGCTACCGATGAAGAAGGCGGCAAAGGCTATCGCTTCGGCTTCCCTAACGACCAGTTTTACTTTAAGACACAAGCCGAAATGGCTAAGCTGTTTGAGGATTTGCCGGAGTCGCTCGACAATACCAACGAGATAATCGACAAGGTGGAGGTTTTGAAATTGAAGCGGGATATCCTGCTGCCGAATTTCGTTGTGCCCGCTGAGTTTAATATTCACCATAATTCAGATGATGCGGATACCCTTAACCAATGGGAATACCTGAAGCACCTCACTTTTATAGGCGCAAAGGAGCGTTATAAGGAATTAACACCAGAGGTTGAAGAGCGCATCAATTTTGAGCTGTTTACGGTAAAGACGATGGGTTTTGCCGGGTACTTTTTGATTGTTGCTGACTTTATCAGGGCCGGCCGCGATATGGGCGTATTTATCGGCCCTGGGCGTGGTTCGGCGGCGGGATCGGTGGTGGCCTATTGTATTGGTATCACCAATATCGACCCTATAAAATACAACCTGCTGTTCGAAAGGTTTTTGAACCCTGACCGTAAGTCGATGCCCGATATCGATACAGACTTTGACGATGCTGGTCGCCAAAAGGTGATCGACTATGTAGTGGATAAGTATGGCAAAAACCAGGTAGCGCAAATCATTACTTATGGCTCCATGGCCGCACGCACCAGTATACAGGATGTGGGCCGCGTGCTGGATATGCCCTTATCCGAAGTGAATGCCATCAAAAAGCTGGTGCCCGAAACTTTGGGCATTACGCTAAAGGATGCCATCGAGCAGGTGCCCGAACTGAAAGAAATACTCAATGGCAACGACCTGAAAGCACAGGTACTCCGCGAAGCGGAAAAGCTGGAGGGTTCGGTGCGAAACACAGGTGTCCATGCGGCTGGTATCATCATCGCGCCGTATGACTTGACGGATATTGTTCCGGTCGCGACAGCAAAAGACTCCGACTTGCTGGTTACGCAATATGATGGGCGGGTGATCGAAGATGCAGGCGTTATCAAGATGGACTTCCTGGGGCTGAAAACGCTCACTATTTTGAAGGATGCGCTCCGGATGATCGAGCAGAACCATGGCGTTGTCATCGATATCGATACCATCCCGCTTGAAGATCAAAAAACATTTGAGCTTTACCAGCGCGGCGACACCAACGGCACGTTCCAGTTTGAAAGTGACGGTATGCAGATGTACCTGCGCGATTTGAAGCCCGACAAGTTTGAGGACCTGATCGCCATGAACGCGCTTTACCGCCCGGGCCCGATGGAATATATTCCCAGTTTTATCCGGCGTAAGAACGGGCAGGAAGCAGTTGCCTTTGACCTCGCCGATATGGAAGAATACCTGGGAGAGACCTATGGTGTAACAGTTTACCAGGAACAGGTGATGCTTTTATCGCAAAAATTGGCCGGTTTTAGCAAGGGCGATGCCGACGTTTTGCGTAAAGCGATGGGTAAAAAGCAAATAGAGGTGCTGAACAAAATGGAGGCCCAATTTATGACCGGAGCAGAAGCTAAGGGGCATCCCAAAGATAAACTCACCAAAATTTGGAACGACTGGAAAGCATTCGCCCAATATGCTTTCAATAAATCACACTCCACCTGTTATGCGTTTGTAGCCTATCAAACCGCATATTTAAAAGCGCATTACCCCTCGGAATATATGGCTGCTGTGTTGAATAACCAGAACAGCATGGATAAGATCACTTTCTTTATGGAGGAATGCCGCAGAATGGGCGTGCAGGTGTTGGGGCCGGATATCAACGAGTCGGACATGGCATTTGCCGTGAACAGCAAGGGCCAGATCCGTTTCGGGTTGACGGGTGTAAAGGGCGTAGGCGAAAAGGCTGTGGAAAGTATTATAGAGGAACGTAAGGAACGCGGCCCATATCTGTCCGTTTATGATTTCGCCCGGCGGTCAAATACACGCAGCGTTAACCGAAAATCGTACGAAAACCTGGTATATGGTGGTGGATTTGATGAATTTGGTTATAATCGCGCTCAATTTTTTGCCAAAACCGACAATGGCGTGTTAACCGGCGTGGAGCGGCTTACCAAGTATGCCAATGACTATCAGAATATACAAAGCAGTTCCCAGTCTTCCTTGTTTGGAGGCGGAGTCGCTTCGTATATTCCCGAACCGGCTATGCCCGAGGCCGAAGAATGGGCGCTGATAGAAAAGCTGAAATACGAAAAAGAGGTGATCGGAATGTACCTCACCGGCCACCCGTTAGATAATTATAAAGTAGAACTGGAAAGATTTTGTAATACCACCATCAGCGACCTCAAACTGATGCAAAAAGCACGGTCCGGCGAGGGTGGCGACGAAATCATGGCTGCATTTGCCCAGTTGCGTAAAAGAGGAGAGTTATGCGTCGGAGGTCTGGTAGGCAACGTGCAGCACAAGATGACCAAGACAGGCAAACCCTTTGGAACTTTTGTTTTAGAGGATTACAATGAATCCTATGAGTTTGCATTATTCGGTGATGACTATGTCAAATTCCGCAACCTGATGGTGGATGGTTACTTTTTGCATTTGAAAGGTAT